>NZ_DASQNA010000031.1 GCF_035645195.1 Paenibacillus sp.
GCATCTAAGCGTGAAGCCCCCCTCAAGATGAGATTTCCCTGCTTGAAGACCCCATGTAGACGACATGGTTGATAGGTTCGAGGTGGAAGCGCAGCAATGCGTGGAGCTGACGAATACTAATCGGTCGAGGACTTATCCAAATGATGTTCGTTCGATTTCGCATCCAGTTTTCAGGGAGCAACCACTCTCTGCAACAACATGCTGATGTAGCTCAGCTGGTAGAGCAACGCATTCGTAATGCGTAGGTCGGGGGTTCGAATCCCTTCATCAGCATTTCAGGTTTGGTGGTAATGGCGGAAGGGAACCACGCGTACCCATCCCGAACACGAACGTTAAGCCTTCCAGCGCCGATGGTACTTGGACCGCAGGGTCCCGGGAGAGTAGGACGCCGCCAAGCCGACAATAAAGCCTCGATCGATACAATCGATCGGGGCTTTTTTCTATTCCAACGACGATGCGTCCGGAAGGGACATGCTCCTTGCCGGGCGATTTTTTTGTCTCGCTCCTCCGGTCATCGTATCCGGTACCTCCGTTTTCCGCCGGTTCCGTTCTCTCCCAGCATTGGCCGGAGGACCGCTAACCGCGGACGCGCACCTCGTGAGAGAGGCCGGATTCATATCTTCCGGATCGGGGAATACGCATAGTTGAGGCTCGAGCGCGGCCCGATCAGCGAGGAACTGCGCCGCGACTATGAAGTCATCGCCGGCCCGAGTTGCCGACGCGCAAGCGGCGATCATAATAACTGTGCCGGGCGAAGCGGTGGGTCAACCGGATGACGGACAAACCGATGCCAGGGCCCATTCCGGTCTGCTTCTCGGCCTCCAAGCCGCGGACTATTCCCGGAACGGGGGTCGGTAAGCTTAGGCAGTTAAGTGGGATGGCGGCGTGCGTTGGGCATGTACCTTCCAGCGAGCGTAGATTACCGCAAAGAAAACCGCCCCATGATTGGGGCGTAAAAGGTGCGATCGAAGGCGTGTCGGTTATTTCCCGAGAATGTGCGGCTTCAACGGCGTCAACGCCGACGCGATCGTGTCGATGTCTTCGCTGCCGACGCCTGCTTCCTGCAAGGAAGCGACCAACAGCTCAACGACCGCATCCCAATGCTCCTGCTGCAAGTTCAATCCCGCATGCGCCGTCTCCATCGACCGTCCGGTGTACTGCGGACCGCCGAGCGCGTAGGAGATGAACGCGGTTTGATGCTTCCGGAGGTTGTCCATGTTCGTGCCGGCAAAAAATGAACGAATGCGTTCGTCGGCGAGCACCTTTTCGTAAAAAATGTCCACGACGGCCGAAACCGCCTGCGCGCCGCCCAACTTTTCATAAAGCGTAACTTGGGTCACCATGAACCCCCCTTTCGTTTCGCGGTAAGATGAAAGATGAATATGAACACAGTCCTTATATTACCAGCCCAATGCTTAAAATGAAAGGAGAAATATGGGTTTTCAAATAAATAAATTGAAAATTCCGTTAATAGTTCATATAATTCAAAAAACGATTCGATGACGAAGAGAGTAGCGGCGCAAGGCGGCGCAGCGAGTCGGGGACGGTGAGAGCCCGATGCGGCCGGCGAACGTGAAACGCACTTCCGAGAAGTGTGCCCGAAACGAAAGTAGGGTGGATCGGGGTTCCGCCCCGTTATCAACGCAGCGGGCCGACGTGCGGCCGAACAAGAGTGGTACCGCGGGCTGACCCCGTCTCTTCGAGGCGGGATTTTATTTTCAGGGAGGTATTCGTATGGCGCAGGAGTTGTTTTTGGATCCGCCGATGCCGGACGTCATCGAGCAATGGAGGCATTATTTGCAGCAGCTGGACTTGAAACCGGGCGATACGGTGTTGGATGTCGGGTGCAATACGGGGGATGCCGAATTTTTCCTATCGAACCTGTATCCTTACATTGGCCGAGCGGTCGGCATTGATGCCGGCGAAGCCCGGATTCGGTCGGCTAACGAACGATGGGCGGCGAGGGGAAGGCCTGAGAAGATCGAGTTTATGCATGGGGACGGCACCCGGCTGCCATTCGCCGACGGGACGTTCGACAAAGCGATCTGCGCGGAGACGCTGGAATGGATCGAGGAGCCCGTACGAGCGCTGATGGAAATCGAGCGGGTGTTAAAGTCCGGAGGCGTCGCCATCATCCAGCATACGGATTGGGACGGCACGCTGTTCGCTTCGTCCGACCTCCCCCGTACGCGGCGCATCGTGCAAGCGTTCTGCGATTCGGGCCCCGACGGCACGATCGGAAGAAAGCTGCCCGCGCTCTGCAGGGAGGCGGGCTTCGCGGTCGTGACGCCGGGCGCGTACATGCTGACCAACGACGCGTTCGACCCGGCGAAGTATTCGTACAAATTGGCGAGAATGATCACGGATTGGCTCGCTTCGAAACGGGCCGTGCCGAAGGAAGAGCTCGACGCATGGTTCGCCGACCTTGAGGCGATGCATGCGGGGGGACGCTACTTTTTCGCGGTCGCTCGGCTGTATGCGGTTTGCGTTAAAAAAACATAGCAGTTCAAAGTACACGGGGAACGAGGGCATCCAAAGGTTGACATTAGGCGCAAAACGACCTAATATATAAATACATATTCAACTATGTGTTTGTATAAGGGGTTGGTGGAGTTGAATGCATCTCGGTATTTGAAAAAGATGACCGGGAACGGCCGCAGTCCGCTGAAGGCTTTGCCCAAAAACGCGTTTTACGGCTTTGTCGGCGGATTCGTCGCCATCGGGCTGCTGGCTTGGCTGACGGCGTCGACGGGTACCCCGTGGCTGATGGCCCCGTTCGGCGCGAGTTGCGTGCTCGCGTTCGGGGTATGGGACGCTCCCTTATCTCAGCCGCGGAACATCGTCGGAGGCCACCTGGTTTCGACGTTCGTGGGTCTGCTGTTTTCCCATCTGTTCGGGGACGGCGTCTGGGTCATCGCCGCGGCGGTAGGTACAGCGATCTCCGCCATGATCTTGACGCGAACGACGCATCCCCCGGCGGGAGCCGACCCGATCGTCGTCATTTTGGAAAGCGCCGCCTGGTCGTTCTTGGTATTTCCGGTACTTGTCGGGGCATGCATCATCGCCGCGCTGGCGGTACTGATCAACAACGCGGACAAAAACCGGAAGTACCCGACCTTTTGGTATTAAAAAAGTCATCCCGCGAGGGATGACTTTATTTGTACCCGTTGGCATGGCTGTATTCAATCAGCAGCTTCTCGCTGCTCTTTTCCAGCGTCAGCGGGAAATGGACGACTTTCTCGGGCGCGATCCGTTTCAACTCATCGAATACGGCCGTGGAGGCGAAAAGTTTGTCTGCGGACCGGATAACCTCCTGCAGCGTTTCCATATCGTTCGTGCCGGCCGGGACCGCTTCGATATGTCCGATGCCTGCGTCCATTGCGCGCCGCGCCATCCATTGCCCGCCCTTTTGGCCGAGGCAGACGAAACCGACTTTCGTCCCGGGGGACAGCTTCGCGATTTCGAGCAGAAGGGAGAAGTCGACCGTCGCGCCGATCGTAATGACGCTCTTTTTCGCGCCGACCATCTGTTTCACTTCATCGTCGTGGTTCAATGTTGTAACGACTGCGTCGACGCCGTTCAGAAGCTCGTCAAGCTTCACCTTGTTCGCGTGAATGTCCTCCAAGAACGCTGAGGACACTTGAGCGCCCGTATGCTTCTCGATCTCGTGCCGGTAGAAAATATGGTCGTGCTCTCTGCACTCCAAGAACAACAGCTTTGCTTTTGCGGCGCCCTTCCGACCGAATAACTGCACGTACGCAATCCCCGCCATCATCAATTGCTCCAGATCGAAGTGATGCTCCTCGGCTTCCTGGACGACCTTTCCCATAATGGCCGCCATCGGCTTCCGTTTGCTTATGAGTTCCTCGATCTTCGCATTGTTCAAAACCTGCGTCCCGCGCCCCTTTTGCATACTGACGATGCCTTCGTCGCGCAGCTGCGTGTAGACGAGGTTGACCGTGTTGCGGTTGACGTTCAGCGTGTCGGCAAGCTGCTGGGCGGGCGGGAGCATGTCCCCGGGTTTGATTTTCCCGATACCGATCAACCATTTGATTTGCTCTTTGAGCTGTGTATTTATCGAAAATGTGAGGAGAGGATCCGCTTTCAGAAACAACTCTTTGTCCATGAACTTCCATCCCCTAGTAAAAATTCTAAAGCTATACGCTTATTATACCTATATTTCCGTGAAATCAAAACTCTAAAGAACTATTTCTTTCTGGTATGTTTGCACAGTTTCGCCTCGGATGCCTCCGCTTTTAATCGCCGGGACGGAAGGGATGTACACTCCATATGTACAATAAAGTAGGCATTGACATAATGTCCGCCCAGATATAATATATAAATAAAGAACTAGACAAATATGTAAATAAAGTTGGGGTAGGGGGTGCGGGAGTATGGCGTTGAAGGCATTGACGACGTAACGTTCGATCGGCAAATCACTCATGAATACAGTTAGGACCTACATATTCCCTTGGAGGGTGAACAAAACAATGGCAAACAAATATCTCATTATCATTCAAGCAGGACAGCAAGACGCAGGTCGAGCGGTGCACGGGTTGTTGTACGGGCAAGAACTGCACGAAGCGGGTTACGAAGTAGATGTACTGTTTGATGGCGCGGGCACCGCATGGGTGAAGGAATTCGAAACGCCGGAGCATCCGTTCCACCCGGTGTTCAAGCAAACAATGAAGCTCGGCATCCTCAAAGGCGGCTGCCAAGCTTGCTCCGGCTTCTTCGAAGTAGCGGACGAAGTGCAAAACGCGGGACTGCCGCTCGTCGGCGCGGAAGGTTCCGGCGGACACATCCCGTTCGCGCAGTATATCAAGGACGGGTACTTCCCGATCATCCTGTAACCGCGTGAACGATCATACAATGCAGCCGCCCGGCTTGGGCGGCTGTTTGCGTATCGCTGATTTGCTGTTTTATTTCGGATTGAACGGCGAGGCGCTAAGGAAGCTCCAAGGGGCGGGGGTTAACGCAATGCGTTCAACGGCTCGTCTCGGGCGGAAGACGACGACTCGCTCCGCGCCCGGGAATTCGGCCGCCGACGCCGGATTCCAGTCGATGGCCGCGTCCCCGGTCAACTGCAGGGTGCCGCCCGTTTCGAAATCGATGAAAATTAAGCCGCACCGGGGGTTGGAATAAATGTTCCCCAACGTATTGAACATAGAGTTGCCGAAGTAATCGGGAAACCGCAGTTCGCCGCCTGCGAGGCGCACGAAGCCGGGCGTCCCCCCGCGATGCGAGGCGTCGGTTTTGCCGTCCGCGGCGGACGTCGCGATAAAGAAGGTGTCCGCTTGCCGGATCCACCGCTCTTGGGAGGCGGTCAATTCATCCCGCGCGACGGTTTCGAACAGCGCCGCTTCCCTCGCCGGCTGCTCCCTAGCCTGGATGTACTTCGGGCAGTTGGAATACACCTGCTCGAGCAGCACCGTTATGCCGCCGTCCGGCCGCAGAGCGGCTTGGCCGTTCATCCGCATGCGCCGCCGCTTGACGAGTTCGATGGCGAGCAGCCCGATTTCCGGGTTGCCTTGGATGTTGCTGTACGCCGCGTCGTCTCGCTCGAAAGGATGCAGTTCGACGGTAACGGGGTCCGCGACGCGGATAAACCCGGCCGGACCGGTTAACATCGATGCCCACACGTCCCCCGCGCCGTCCGTCGTACCGGCGACGATCATCGTTTGCTGCCGCAGGAAGTCGGCCGCGACCTGCGGAATTTCGCTGCGCACGGATTTCCCGTTCTGCTCCGCGACTTTGGAGACGCCGGCCATACGTTGCACCGTCAACTCGCCAAGATGGTATACGCTCATATCGTCCACCTTAGAAAAAGCCGCACGAAGGACCGCCGCCTTCGACCGCATGGCCGCGTTCGGCGGCGCCGGTCGGCGAGAAAATTTCCAACCGGATGCCGTCGGGATCTTCGAAATAAATGCCGCCCGACGGGCTGCCCTCTCGGTGCGTTACGATGCCGCCATACAGAAATTTCGCCCCGAGCCCGTTCAGCTTCCGCTCGAACGCTTCCACTTCGTCGATGCTCGAAGCTTGGATCGCCAAATGGTGCAGGCCGGGAGACGCCGGTTGGAACGCGCCTTCGCTTTGCTCCCAAAGCGTCAGCACCACGCCGCGCTCGTTGCCCAAGAAGGCGAACTTCCGGTTATCTTCCGTCGATCGGCCGCGGACCTCGAGACCGAACACATCTGCATAGAACGCCACGGACCTTTCCAAATTCGAAACATTAAGCGCGACATGACCGATTTGAAACGTTGACATGATCATCACCTAAAGAAAACAAATAAATAACTAGTGAAATAGTAATATATATTTATGGTGATGTCAAATGGTACCTGCTTATTGATATCCACCAGGCCGAGTTTGGCGATGATATTCCAAAATAGCGTGCCGAAGTAGAGCGCGTCTCCTTGGCGGACGACGGAGCTGATTGCATAAACGCGACCTCAAGGATCGTGGAGTGACTGTTTGAACTCGCCGTCGGGACCGAGCTGCACGCATAGCCGTACCGCAGCATGGTGAAAGGGACTCGTTTGGTGCCGCCGACTTAGACATCTCCGGTCTCATCGCCCGGCGCCGCGAACGACTCGAGGCTGCCGGGGCGTTCCGGATCGAGGTGAACGATGACCCCGTCCTTCGTGCCCGCATACAGGTAGCCGTCGTAGAACGCGTTGTCTTCCGGAGCGCGGGGTCCTTCCGTCAGCAGCTCGGCATTCGCGAGCAAGGCGTTCGGCCGTAAAGCGGGGTGATCCGCTTCGGGCGGCTCCGGCTTCCAACCAACGGCATCGATCGGCGACGGGGTGATCGCCTTGACGGCCATCATTGCGGCCATCAGCCCGAGTATAATAACTGGCGATTTCGAACGAACCCGGCTGAATGCGCCCGACTCGCCCAACCGAAGAGACTGGGTCGAAGCCCGGCCCTCGTCCATCAGCGCCGCGGCTTCTTCCCAAGTCGGTGCCGACGGCGGCGACTCGAGCCCCAACTGCTTCACGTCGCCGATGAGGCGCTTCCACCGTCGAAACAGCTTGCGGTGATTCGGGCTCCGTCGAAAGGCAAGCATCGCCTGCTTCGACTCCCATATTTCCATGCACCAGAACGAATCGGATTCTGTCCGCGTCGCCACGGAGCGCAAACCGGGAGCGCCGTGCAGCCGGAGTATCGCCGCGGCGGCGCGCAAGAACAGCAGCTGCATCCAGGACGTCCTGCGAATTTTCGTCACGTATACATACATCGACAATCTCCTCCAAACCAGAAACAAGTTATTGAACACTATGTTCGATAACGACTATAATGTCTGATAAAGAAAAGCACAACGAGCAAGAGCGGCGCCGATGTTCGTTTCCGAACAAAGGGGTCGAAATCGTTCAGGAACAAGAAGGGAGACGACAATTGAAAAAAGAAGATCGCCGCGTCCAACGGACGCGGCTCGCGCTGCAAGAGGCTTTCATCGACCTAATGATCGAGAAGGGGTACGAGGCGGTCACCGTGCAGGATATTATCGACCGGGCTAACATCGGGAGGTCGACGTTTTACGCCCATTACGAGGGGAAGGAGCAGCTGCTGCTCGCGAACATGGAGCGGCTGCATGCATTTTTGCAGGAGCAAATCGCGCAGCGCCGCACGTCCTCCCCGGAGGAAGGCGGCGTCCGGTTCGGGTTCAGCTTCGCGATGCTGCAACATGTGCAGGGGCACAAGAGCTTGTACCGCGCGATCGTCGGCAAGCCGGACGGCGCCGTCGTCATTCATCGGATGCGGGAGATGCTGCTGCGGATGGTCGAGGAGGAGATCGGGAAACGCGCGGACCAGCTCGGAACGGCGGGATTGCCGTCCGAGCTGGCCGCGGAGTTCGTACTGACGACGTTTTTCACCGTCTTGTCGTGGTGGATGGAGCGAGGGACGCCGTGCTCGGCGGAGGCGTGCGACCGGTTGTTCCACCGTCTCGCGTTCGGCGGTCTTCTCGCTCGGGAGTAACCGTCTATGCGCTGCCGGCGCCGTACTTGTTCCGGTACTGTCCCGGCGTCATACCTTCCACTTTGCGGAACGAACGAATGAAGTTTTGCGGGTTGTTGTATCTTAAACGCGCCGCGATGTCCTTGACGGACATGTCGGTTTCCGCGAGCCACCGTTTCGCCATCTGGAACCGATACGTCGTCAAATATTCGCTGAACGAGCAGTTCGTCTCTTTGCGGAATACGCCGCTCAAATAGTTCGCGTTGTAATGGAGCCGCTTGGCGCATTCCTCCAGCGTCAAGTCGGTGTCGTAGTGCCGCTGAATGAGATCGATCACTTTCTCGGACACGTTCTGGTATTGCGCGTTCTGACGATCCCGGAAGATGCGGATCATCGGCTCGACGAGCTTGCGCCAAAACCACGCTTCGATGTCGTGCGCGATTTGGAGCTCGAACAGCTCCTCATAGAGCGATTCGTTCGATTGCTGCATGTGGCTCAACCCGATTCCGGACTCTTGAGCGGCGATAACGAGATTGTTCAGCAGGCGGGCGAGCGGAATTTGATAATCCTGCGGCGGCAGTTCCGCGGCGAGGATCGTCTGCAGCAGCTGGCCGAGCAGCTCCCGAGAGCGTCCTTCGTCGGCCAGCTTCACGGCGTCCAGCAGCTCGCGCTCCGTTTGGTTTGGATAGTTGAGCAGCAGGACGGGTTTGCCCGAGTTTACGTTCTCGTACTGGATGATAATGCCTTCTCCGAGCTTGATGCGATGCTTCAACGCCTCGAGCCCTTCGCGGAAGGCGACCGACAGATGCTCCGGCTCGTGGAACGGCAGCGAAATGCCGATGCTGACCTGCAGCCCCAAATAATGGCGCACGCTGTTCTGCAGCCGCTCCGTCAGGGCGTACACCGTCTCGGTGAACCGCTTGCCGTCCGACTCGCTGCCGCCTACGAGCGTCGCGACCGTCTGATCGACCGTCACCGGCATAAGCCGGCCGTCGGGGGCGATCAGCTCCTCGACCATGTTGCGGACGGCGAACAGCAGCAGGTCGAGGTCGCCGCGGCCGAAGCGGGACGGGTCGAGCGCGTCGATCTGGAGCGTCACGACCGCCATCGACCGCCACGCGCGAAGCTGGGGGCCGTAGCCGTATTGCTCGAGCATCACCGCGACGTCGCTCGGCTTCATCTCGCCTTGGTACGCCCGAGTGAGCGCGAACGCGCGCACCTGCTGCAGATGACGGTTCACCTCCTGCTCCAGCTTCGTGTTGGACTGGAAGAGGCGCTGCATCTGCTCGCCGATCATCTGGAATTCATTCGCCGGCTTTGGGTCCGAAGCGGACAAGGATAGTCGAATTTGCCCGAGCAGCGCCTGAATCGGCGAGTACATGCGGCGCGAACCGACCCATGCGAGCAGGGCGGAGAGCAGCAGCATGAGCATGCATACATACAGGGTATACATGCCGATTTTGCGCGATTCTCTCGTCAGGCTGTCCACCGAGACGGCGGATACGTACGCCCAGCCGTTGGCGCCGGACCGGTATACGCTGACGGAATGCCGCTCGCCGCCGATCGCGGCCGTGAACGGCACCGCAGCGTCCGCGTCCGCCAAAGAATCGACCGCGGCGAAGCCCGTTTCCTGAACCGGAAGGCCGATAAGCGTATCGTCCGGATGAAGGAGGATGCGGTGCGAGTCGTCCAGGATCATCGTCTCGGCGAACTCCTCCTGCTCGTATTGCAGAAAGTCGTTCAGCGCGCACGTCGGAATGTTCGCGATCGCGAGGGCGTATTTGTCCAATCCGGCGGCGGGCAGCTTCTTGACGAGCGACATCGTGTACGGACATCCGACGTAGCCGGCGCTTTCTTCGCTGTAAAACCACTCCGTCGGATTCAGCATCCACCGCGAATCTTCGTCCGACTGGAGCAGGGCGGCCAGTTCGCCGCGGAAAGGGTATTCGTCGAACCGGTACAAACCGGAATTTTTGACCATCCAATTTTGCTGAACGTTGATTAGAATGACGTCCTCGACGCGCGTATCGAACGATTGCATGTGTCTGAGTTCCGTGGTAAGGTCGTTGTACGTTGCGAAATCGCTTACAGATAATGGCGAATGCATCGCTTTTCGCATGACCGAGGAGTTAATCACCTGATTCAACGTGTGGTTGACAGTCGTTAAAATTTGTTCTACATTGGCGCTGGTTTGCATAAGCAATTGCATCTTGCCGTTGTTCACGCGGGCTTCGATTTCGTTGGCGGAAGTAATGTAAGCGAATACACCGATGAAAATGACGGGCAGCGTGCTGAGCAAGACACCGAAGATGGTCAGCTTGTATAAGAAACTCAAGGAACGCAATCGCAGCATCGTCTCGCACCTCTCAGCATAGATAGTTTCATCATATCCGTCCTCGCTCGCGCGGGAAATAATCATCTCATCATGCGATAATCCGCATATCAGATACGCGGAAAATCATGCTGTATCTAGGGGGAACATCATGGTAGCACACTCGGATCGCAATGAGCAATCGAAGCGTCGACCGGCGCATGCCTTCGCGGCGGCGTCGTCGTCGGTTATGCTGGCGCTGCCGCTGCTGAACGCGTGCGGCGTCGCCGGCGAGCCGGCGGCGGGCGGAACGCAGGCGGCGCCGACGGTGACGATCATGGCGCCGCTTCACTTCCCGCATCCGCCGCACGAGGACGTCGTGCGCGAAATCGAGCGGCTGACGGAAGTCGAACTGGATATCGAGTGGGTGCCGAACGAAATTTATACGGACAAAATGAATACGGCGCTGACGACCAATTCCCTGAAAAAGGTGACGTTCGTGAAAAGCACGGACTACATTTATATGAAGCCGTCGATCCGGATGGGCGCGTTTTGGGAAATCGGACCGTATTTGCAGGAATTCCCGAATTTAAAACATTTGAACGCCGACATTCTGCAGCAAGCCGCGGTCGAAGGGAACATTTACGGGCTGTACACGGAGCGCCCCTCCTCAAGACAGGGCGTCATCCTGCGCAAAGATTGGCTCGACGCGCTGCAGCTGGAAACGCCCCGAACGATCGACGAGCTGTACGAAGTCATGCGGCGGTTCACGACGGACGACCCGGACGGCAACGGAATGGCGGACACGATCGGACTTGCGGACCGGAACGATTTGACGTACGGGGCGTTCAAGACGCTTGCTTCGTATTTCGGGGCCCCGAACCATTGGGGCGTCGAAGGCGATACGCTTGTGCCCGAATTCGAAACCCAGCCTTATATGGATGCTATGAATTTTATGAGGAAGCTGTACAAAGAAGGACTCATCAATCAAGATTTCGCCGTCACAAGCAAGCAGCGGCAGCGGGATATGCTGATTCGCGGCCAAGCGGGCGTCTACATCGGCAGCATGACCGACGTGCAGCGGCTGTCCGACGAAGCGAAGAAGGTCAACCCGAAGGCCGAGTTGACGCTGTCGAATCGAATCGAAGGACCCTACGGCATTCGGGTATGGTCGATTCCGAATTATAACGGGCTGTATTTGTTTTCGAAAAAGTCGATTCCGACGGAAGACGAGCTGCGGCGCATTCTTCGTTTTTTCGACGAGACGATGGACAGCGACGTCGCGAATCTCATGCGGTACGGCTTCGAAGGGCGGCATCATCTCGTGAAGGACGGGATGGTCGCGCTGCCCGAGGAGATGTCCTCGGCGCGGGTGGCCGAAGTGAACGCGCTCCATTCGCTTATGATCGCGGATCTCAACAATCCGAATTTGATGCGCGTGGGCGAGGGCGAGCCGCTGATGGAGTTCGCCGAGCGGCTGAGTCAAGACAACGAGAAATTTATCGTCCGGGATCCGACGGCCCGGCTGGAATCGCCGACGTACGACGAAAAGGGCGCGTCGCTGTACAAAATCATTTCGGACGCTACCTATAATTATATCTTGGGTCATATGGACGAAGCGCAGTTCCGGGAGCAAATCCGGCGGTGGAGAGAGAATGGAGGCAACGATATTATCCGCGAATACAGCGAAGCGTACTTCGCGCAATAACAATCAGGAAGCCCGCGGCGACGGCAGCCGCGGGCTTCGTCGTGTCAGGAGACCCGCTCGTAATCATCGTCTCACATTCCCGCGCCGCGGGGGTCGATCTGTGGAGATGATTGTATACGTACCGCTGCAAGCGCTTTTATGATGAGGGCGGAACCGAAACCAATCGACCATTGATGGAGGGAAAGCGACGATGAGGAAACGGAAGTCGGTCTTGACGCTGGTAAGCCTTGCGTTGGCGGCGGGCGCGGCGTTGTCCGCATGCTCTCAAGCCGGAGGAGGCGAACCGGCGCCGAGCACGGCCGGAGGCGACGGCTCGGCCGCGGGCGAGACGGCGAAGGAACGGCCGGCGCAGCCGTTGGAGGAGAAACCGGCGGAAATTACGATCATGCTGCCGCTCAACATCGCGGAGACGCCGCCGGACACGATCAAGACCGAGCTGGAGAAGCTGACGAACACGAAGCTGACGTATCAATTTTTCCCGGCGGACACGTATGAAGAAAAGCTCAGCGCCACGTTCGCGACGGGGGGGCTGCCGGAAGTTGTCTATTTGAAAAACCAGGCGACGTTCGTGCGGTTTAAAGAAGCGATCCGCGACAATCAATTTTGGGAAATCGGACCGTTCCTCGGAGAGTTCGAAAACTTGAGCAAGCTCAAAGAAGCGGTTTTGAACAACACGAAGGTGGACGGCAAGTTGTATTCGCTGTATATCGGACGCCCGCTGGCGCGCCAGGGTCTCATTTACCGGAAGGACTGGGCGGCTCGGCTCGGCTTGTCGGCGCCGCAGACGACGGAGGATCTGTTCGCGATGGCGAAGGCGTTCACGGAGAACGATCCAGACGGCAACGGGCAAAACAACACAATCGGTCTCGCGGACCGGAACGACCTGATCTACGGCGCGTTCAAGACGGTATCTTCGTACTTCGGCACCCCGAACAACTGGGGCGAGAAGGACGGCCAGCTGCTGCCGGAATTCATGTTCCCGGAATACGTGGAGACGATGGACTTCATGAAGCGGCTGCGCGATGCGGGGTACATGAACCAAGATTTCGCGGCGACGAGCAAGACGGATCAAGTCAATTTATTCCAGGCCGGAACGGCAGGCCTGTACATCGGTTCCATGCAGGACGTGAACAGCCTGTACAACAACTTGGTCAAGAACGTGCCGACGGCGGAAGTCGCGACACATAACAAAATTACGAAGCCGGGCGGCAAATACGGCATGTGGGCGATTCCGGGCTACAACAACCTCGTGCTGTTCCCGAAATCGGCGATCCAGGACGAAGCCGAGCTGAAGCGGGTGCTGGCGTTCTTCGACAAGATGATGACGCCGGACGTGGCGAACTTAATGTACTGGGGCATCGAAGGGAAGCATTACACCGTCGTAGACGGCAAGGCGAAGCCGGCCGACGACAAAGATATGGTGGAACGCGAAGTGAAGGGCTACAAGGACAGCGTAATCGGCGAGCCGGAAACGAACGGCATGTACGAGGGCTATCACGAGCTGCAGGCGCGCATCGAAGCGGAGAAGTTCATCATCGAGAACGAATCTTACGCTATCCATGATCCGACGGCGCCGCTCGACTCCGCGGCGTATACGGAAATCGGCCAAGAGCTTCAGAAAATCATAACGGACGCGACGTACCAGTACATGTACGGCGAAATCGATCAAGCCGGTTTTCAGAAGGCGATCGAGGACTGGAAAAGCCGCGGCGGCCAAA
This sequence comes from Paenibacillus sp., assembly GCF_035645195.1. NCBI lineage: Bacteria > Bacillati > Bacillota > Bacilli > Caryophanales > Paenibacillaceae > Paenibacillus > Paenibacillus sp. The sequence continues at coordinate 13,700 of NZ_DASQNA010000031.1, forward strand.
ACATAATCGACGAGTTCAACGCGGCGTGGAAGGCGAACAAATAATTTCGCTAGCTTACGAAGGCGGTGGCCGCTTCCGCGTCGCGGCGGCGGCCGCGGTCGACCGACGGAAAGGATGTGGCTGACATGCAGCGAACGGCGCTGCCCGACGCCGCGGCGCGCCCGCGAGCGAACAGCGAGCTGCGCAGGCGGGTTTGGCGCAATAAGCTGTTGTATGTGATGGCGCTGCCGGGCATTTTGTATTTTCTCATCTTTAAATATATCCCGATGTACGGGCTGACGATTTCGTTCAAAGACTTCAAGCCGTATCTCGGCATCGCCGGCAGCGAATGGGTCGGACTGAAGCATTTCGAGCGCTTGTTTACCGAGCCTGACTTTCTGATGATTTTATCGAATACGCTCGTTTTATTCGGATTGAATTTGCTGTTTTATTTTCCGATTCCGATCATCCTGGCGCTTATGCTGAACGAGGTGCGGCATTCGCTGTACAAGCGAACGGTGCAGACGATGGTGTATATTCCGCACTTCATGTCGTGGGTCATCATCGTGTCGATCAGCTACGTCATGCTGACGATGGACGGCGGCATCGTCAACGAGCTCATCGTCTTTCTCGGCGGGCAAAAGATCAATTTTCTGCTGAGTCCCGATTGGTTTCGACCGATGTATTTAATGCAGATCATATGGCGGGAGGCGGGCTGGGGCACGATCATTTACTTGGCCGCCATCGCGGCGATCGACCCCGGCTTGTACGAAGCGGCCCGAATGGACGGCGCCGGGCGGTTCCGGCAAATGTGGCACATTACGCTTCCCTCGATTCGCGGTGTCATCGTCGTGCTGCTCATTTTGAAAATCGGCGACGTGCTGGAGCTCGGCTTCGAACATGTGTATTTGCTGCTGAACGCCATGAACCGCAGCGTCGGCGAAATCATCGACACGTACGTCTACACGGCCGGCTTGCAGCAAGGGCAATTCAGCTACAGCACGGCGATCGGTTTCTTCAAGTCGTTCATCGGCCTCGTGGCGGTCGTCATCGCCAATTGGCTGGCCAAGCGGATGGGCGAGGACGGCGTGTACTGAACCGCCGGCGGAGGAGGGAAGAGAATCATGGTGCAAGACAAAACATTGCCCAGCAGGCTGTTCGATATCGTAAATTACGCGATGCTGGCCGTAATCGGCATCGTCACGGTGCTTCCGTTCGTGCACGTGATCGCGGGCTCGTTCACGACGTCCGCGGAAATGGCCGTCAAGAAGTTCATTCTCATTCCGACGATTTACAGTTTGGATGCGTACAAATACATCTTCTCGACGAACAAAATTTTTATCGCCATGGCGACGTCGACCGGCGTTACGGTGCTGGGCACCGCGTTCAGCATGCTGTTGACGGCGCTGCTCGGGTACGCGCTCGCTCGCCGCGATTTGGACGGGCGCCGGATCATCATGTTTTTGGTCGTGTTCACAATGCTGTTCAACGGGGGCCTCATTCCGACGTTCCTCGTCGTCCGCGAGCTGGGGCTGATTGACACGTACGCCTCGCTCGTCGTTCCGATCGCCGTCAACGCGTTCAATTTGATTATATTGAAAAATTTCTTTCAGAACATTCCCGAGGGGCTGGAAGAATCGGCGAAAATCGACGGCTGCAACGACTTCGGCATTTTGTTTCGCGTCGTGCTGCCGCTGTCGCTGCCCGCGATCGCGACGATTTCGCTATTCTACGCGGTCACGTATTGGAACACGTATTTGAACGCGATTTTATATTTGAACGACCCCGGCAAATGGCCGATTCAGGTGCTGCTGCGCCAAATCGTCATTTTGGCGAGCGGTCTCGACAGCGATGCCTCGCTCGACAGCGAAGTGCCGCCGCCGGACCAAGCGGTGAAGATGGCGGTCATCGTCGTCGCGACGCTGCCGATTTTGCTCGTATACCCGTTCCTGCAAAAGCATTTCGCCAAGGGCGCGCTGCTCGGTTCGATCAAAGGCTAGCCGAACGGCGGGAAGCGGCGGCGGGCTTCGTTCAGGCGAACTTCTTCGAAGGAGGGATCGCGTACGATGTATACCGTCTTGGTGGTGGATCCGGAGCGAGCTCGGGAGGGTGGGGCCCCGCTCGTCGATTGGAGCGCGCATCGTGCCCGGTGCATCGGCGTGGCGGGCACCGGGCGCGATGCGCTGCATCGAATCGAGCGGGAGGCGCCGCAGATCGTCATCACCGACCTGGCGCTCCCGGACATGGACGGTTTGGAGCTCATTCGGCGGACGAAGGAGCTGCTGCCTAGCACGCAGTTCGTCGTGCTCACCGGGTATGCCGCGTTCGACGCCGCCCGCGGGGCGATGCGGTTCGGCGTTCGCCATTATTTGGTAAAGCCGTGCGGCGAAGCGGCGATCGCGCGGGCGCTTCGCGACGCGGCGGACGATATCCGATTCTGCGAACGGTGCGCGCGCTGCGGCCGGACCGAGCCGTGCGAGCCGCTCCGGCCGGAACATGCCGACGAAGGGCAAAGCGTCGGCGCGGAGCTCGTCCGGTACGTGCAGGAGCATCTTACCGACGAGTCGCTCTCGCTCACCCGGTTGTCCAAAGAAGTGTTTTTTCTCAACAGCGAATATTTAGGCCGGCTGTTCAAGCAGCAGACCGGGGAAAAGTTTTCGCAATACGTGACCAAAGCGCGGATGGCGCTCGCCGCGAAGCTGCTTGCGGAGCGCGAGGATCTGAAGGTCGCGGACGTCGCGGAGCTCGTCGGCTTCGGCGCTCATCCGCATTACTTCAGCCTGACGTTCAAAAAGACGATGGGCTGTTCCCCGACCGAGTACAAAGCGATCGCGGAACCGAGCTTCGCCGTCGGCGCTTCGGGATAGCCCTCGGCATTCGCGTCGGGGCGAATCGTTCGGATTTTTGTAGCTGCGGTTATCGGATTTTTGAATGTTCACGAAGCGGGCCGGTTTTTACAATGAGAATGCGAAAAGGGAGGTGAGCAGGGGACGTGCGCTGAGCTGACAGCAGGAAGTTGACGTAAGCGTATCAAACCATTTTAAGGAGGCCAATTGTAATGAATACGGGTTCGGTTTTCGTGCGAAGGAACGCAGCCATCCTGTTGGTCATCGCCATGCTGCTGTCGCTGCTCTCCGTCATGCCGGCTAGCGCCGCGACGCTGTTCAGCGACAATTTCTCGGACGGCGCGGCGGACGGCTGGACGCCGCAGAGCAACTACGACGACTGGTCGGTCGTCCAAGACAACGGCAATTATGTGTACTACTCGTCAAGCTTAAGCGAAGCCAGAACGTCGGCGGGAAGCGACGCCTGGACGGACTATGCGGTCGAAGCGAAAGTGAAAGTCGAAAATTTCAACGGCTCGAATCGCGCGTATGTGGCAGGCCGCTACAAAGACGGCAACAACTACTATGCGGCGTCGTTAACAGGCGGCAACAAACTGGAACTGCGCAAGAAGGTCGGCGGTTCCACGACGACGCTCGTTTCGAAGAGTTATCCGCTTGCGACGGGGACGTGGTATACGGTGAAGCTGGAAATGTCCGGCTCGTCGATTAAAATGTACGTCAACGGCGCACTCGAGCTCCAAGCGACGGACAGCAGCCTCTCCTCGGGGCGCATCGGCTTGGTCGCGCTCAAGACGGTTACGAAATACGACGACATCGTCGTATCCGACGGCAGCGCGGCGACGCCTCCTTCCGCTCCGACGGGCGTAACGGCGTCGGCGGGCGACGGAACGGTAGCGCTCCAGTGGAACGCGGTAACGGGCGCTGATTCTTACAATGTGAAGCGTTCGACGACGTCCGGCAGCGGCTACGCGACGATCGCTACCGTCGCGAGCCCGAGCTATACGGACGGTTCCGTCGCGAACGGCACGACGTACTACTACGTCGTCTCCGCGGTCAACTCCGTCGGCGAAAGCGCTGACTCGGCGCAAGCGAGCGCAACGCCGCAGGCGAGCGGCGGAGGCGGTGGTGGCGGCGGCAATACGGACGTTCCGATCGGCTTCGCGTCGCTGAACGGCGGCACGACGGGCGGCGCCGGCGGCGCGGTCGTCACGGTCAGCACGGGTACTGCTTTGCAGAACGCTATCAACAGCAAAGATCCAAACGCGCCGCTTACGATTTACGTCGAAGGCGTCATTACGCCGGCGAACTCGCCGGGACTGACGAAGATCGACATTAAAGACACGAACAACGTCTCGATTTTGGGCGCGGCTCCGTACGGCGAATTCAACGGCATCGGCATCAAAATTACCCGAGCGAAGAACGTCATTATCCGGAACCTGAAGATCCATCATGTGGATATCGGGGATAAGGACGGCATCAGCATCGAAGGTCCGGCAAGCAACATTTGGATCGATCATAACGAAATTTACAACACGCTCGATGTCGACAAGGACTACTACGACGGTTTGATCGACGCCAAAGGCACGTCCGAGTACATCACGATTTCGTACAACTATTTGCATGACAGCTGGAAAACGTCGTTGATCGGTTCCTCCGACAGCGACAACTTTGACCGGAAAGTCACGTATCATCACAACTATTGGGAAAACGTCAACTCCCGCGGCCCGTTGTTCCGTTTCGGGCAAGGGCACTTGTTCAACAACTATTACTACAATATTATCGACACGGGCATCAACTCGCGGATGGGCGCGAAGCTGCGCATCGAGCACAATGTCTTCGAGAACTCGAAAGACCCGATCGTCTCGTTGTACAGCTCGGAGCCGGGCTACTGGGATGTAGAAAACAATCTGTTCATCAACAGCACCGGCAACCAGCCGACGACGGACACGACGACGTATACTCCGCCGTACAGCTATACGCTTGATCCGGTCGAGAATACGAAATCGATCGTGTTGGCGAATGCCGGCGTCGGCAAAATTCAACCGTAACGAAAGAAGGGCGCCTTCGGGCGTCCTTCTTTTTTGCGCGGGCGGTCGGGCGTGAGCGGGTCAGGGGCGAGAGCGCAGGAACCAGCTCGCCGCCGCTCTTAATCCGCCGCGCCTAAGAACGCGGTGAGCTCCCGGCCGACCGTCTCCGGCCGTTCGACCGTCAGCACGTGCCCCGCGCCGGGCACGATCGACACGATCGCCTGCGGCAGGGCGGCGGAAATCCTCGCGGCGGCGCGCTTCGCGTCGTAGATCGACTCCTCGTCCCCGACGAGGAACAGCACCGGATGGCGAACGGCGTTCCACGCCGACGCCGGGTAGACGCGCGGAATGACGGGGAGGAGCGGCCGGCAGTGCGTGTACGCGCAGATGATCATATCCATGACGGCAGCCGGGTAGACGTAGCCGCTTGCAGCGAATATCGACCACGCCTTCCGGATGCGTTCCGGACTCGGGCGCAGCAGCGCCGGGTAAATATAGCGGAGCAGCTTCCAGAACGGCACCGGCAGGAACGTCGCGACCGGCGCGACGAGCGCGAGCCGACGGACGCGCTCCGGCCGCGCTAGAACGTAAGTGGCGCTCAGCCAGCCGCCCATCGAATGGCCGATGAAATGCGCGGACGCAAGGCCCAGCCGGTCGAGCACTTGATCGATCCAAGCGACGGCGTCCTGAGGCGTCTTGATGAGACGCTTGACGCGGCTTTTGCCGAGATCGCCGGGCGCGTCGATGCAATACGTGCGGAACGATTGCAGCGCTGCGACCGTTTCGTACCAGAGCGACGAATTGCCGGTCATGCCGTGAAACAGGACGACGGGCGGCGCGTCATGGGGACCGCTCGCGATGATATGACAGTCGCCGTATTCCGTCTCGATCTCGAACGTTTCGTACGGAACGTTCCACAACTTCATCGTCTCGTCGTAAGCGGCAAGGAACCGTTCGCGGCCTGCTTCCGTTTTGAAAATGGTCGGCTGGCGCCGCTGCTTCGTCATGAGAAACCCTCCGAATCGCCTGCCTTGGCGGGAACATTTGACGTAAGCCCGGCAGGCGGCATATCATTGTAATCAACGGATTCAATCATATGATTAAATCTCGCAAAATACAAGTAAATTTTTCCTATCGAAGGAGGGGCGATCACGAGTGGGACCGAAGGACGTCATAATTCAGACGGCGCTGGACATTATCGGGCAAGAAGGGGTCCATAAAATCACGACGCGCGAAATCGCGAAGCGGGCGAACGTGAATACGGCCGCGTTGAACTACCATTTCGGCACGAAAGACCGGTTGGTCGAGCAAGCGATGGGCGTCTTCATTCGCGAGCTGGCCGGCACGTACGCAGAGCTCGAGCGGGAGGAGCTGCCGATGGAGGAGCGGCTGCTTTCGTTCCTGCAGCAATTCGCGGCGTTCTCCGTCCGTTACCCCGGCGTGACGAAAAGTCTCGTCGACCGTATGATGTGGGCGGAAGCGGGCGACCCGGCGCTGGCCGCCGCCCAACGGAAGGGGATCGAAAGGCTGACGGGGGCGCTTGCCATCGCGACGGGCCGGACCGAGCCGGCGGAATTGCGTGCGGCCGCGCTGCAGCTCATGTCGGGCGTGCTGTATCCGGTGCTGCTTCATAAGCAGCTGCCCGATTTGTACGGCATCGATTATGCGAAAGCGGAGGAGAGAGAAGCGTACGTCGAAAGGTTGTATCGCCGATATGTCCCCGGTCGGCACTGACGTCTACGGGGCTCTCGACAGGGAAAAGAAAAAGATATAACGACGGTACATAAAAAAAGAAAAACTTGGCAACCTGATATTCAAAAAAGGAAGTGCGACAATTGAATATCGTGGAGCTGTTTTCCGACGCGATCAAACCGTTCCTGGACGCGGACAAGCCGCCGCTGAACGTCGGCGAAGTCATGAATCTCTGGTTTTATTTGGCGGCGACGGAGCAAACGATGAGAGGAGAGGAAGTGTCCTTCAACATCGTCGAGGATCCGGATCTCAAGGAGAAGCTGAAAGAGGCGATTACCGACGTCCACACGCCGATCTACAACGATTTAAAGCAATTTTTACAGGCGGAGGGCGTCCCGCTGCCGGAGATGTCTCCGAACAAGCCGGTCGGCGATTTCCGCAGCCTGCCGGAGGGCGCCAAGCTGTCCGATCAGGAAGTGGCGAGCCTGCTCAGCTTCAACATCGTACTGGGAATCACGTACGCGACGAGAGGGCTGACGGAAGCGGTTCGACCGGACGTGGCTGCCCTCTTCGGCAAATTCCAACTAAAAAAGCTGATGTACGCCTTGTCGCTGAAAGAGCTGCTGCAGCGCAAAGGCTGGCTGAAGGAACCGCCGGCCTACATGGCGAAAGCTTGAACAGGCAGCCGCTCTTTATACATGGCATCGGCCCGGCATTCGAGTCCTTCCAGGAGTTCGGATACCGGGCCGTTTTCGTCTAGTCCCGTCAATACGGCTTCGATTCCACTTGGCCGAGCGGGAAAGAGATGCTTGACGGCTAACGATTGTTAGCTTATTATTTGGGATAACGAACGTTAGCTTTCCAATTCGAGACGGTCAAAGTCGCAAGAACGGGAGAATGCGCTGGATATGGAACAACATGCCGAAAAAACGTTTTACGACATCGAGGGCCATCCCATCCGCACGCCGACGAAAATCAATTTACTCCGGGCGGCGGTCGAGCTGTTTGCTCAACGCGGCTACAGCGCGGCGTCCGTGCGCGACATCACGAAGCGCGTCGGGATTAAAGAAAGCTCGCTGTATAAACATTTTCAGAGCAAGGACGAAATGCTGGAGACGATCTTCGTCAACTTCCGCAGGGACGTCGAGGCGATCCTGCCTCCGCTCGAATCCATCGACCGCATTGTCGAAGCGATGAGCTTGCGCGATTTTTTGGAACGGGGCTGGGCGAATTACAAAGCGCACATCCACGGGGATCCGCTGCATTTGCACGTCTGGAGCATCGTGTACAGCGAGCTGTTCCGTCATCCGATGGCGAAAGACATTTACATGAACGGCATCGTCGCGCGCACGATCGATCGGCTGGCGCTCGTCTTCGCGGGCATGGCGAAGCGCGGCAAAATCGCCGCCCTCGATCCGAGGCTGCTCGCTTCGGAATATCAGTATCCGCTGTTCGCCGTCATTATGGAATACAGCGTAAGGCTGTCCGACGGGGAGAGCGTCGACGATCTCGAACGGCAGGTCGCCGAACATATCCGGTATTTTTGCGAAACGGTTCGACCGAAAGGCATTTCATTAACATAGAAGGATGTGGCGGTCATGTTGTTTTCGAGAAAGCCGGATTTCGTCATTCCCCCGGGCGGCATAAGCTCGGTGGAGACGCTAACGATCGGCGGGTGCGAGCAAACGGTATTAATTCAAGGCGTCAATCCGGCGAATCCGGTGCTGCTGTTCCTTCACGGAGGTCCGTCGATGCCGCTTCCCGGCGTATCCTCGAAGGGGCAGGATTATACCGTCGCGACGGCGACGAAGGAGCTCGTCAAGCATTTCGTCGTAGTTTTCTGGGATCAACGGGGGACGGGGCGGTCGTATTCGAAACGGATTCCGCAGGACAGTATGACCGTGGAGCAGTTCGTCCGCGACGCGAACGAATTGACGGATGCGCTCAGGCATCGGTTCGAGCAGGATAAAATCTTTCTCGTCGGCCATTCGTGGGGATCGCTGCTCGGGATGCTGCTGATCCGACGCCACCCCGAAAAATTCCACTCCTACGTCGGACTTTCTCAAATCGTGAACTGGACGGAGAACGATAAGCTCAGCTACCGTTGGGCGCTGGACGAGGCGAAACGGAGGGGAAACCGCCGGGCGCTGGCGGAGCTGGAAGCCGTCGGGCCTCCGCCGTATGTGGAAAGCTTCGAGCAGTGGGGCGTGCTGCGCAAATGGATGATGCGATTCGATGCCATGGTATACGCGGATGCGGAGACGCGCCATCCCGGTATGAAGAGCATTATGATGGACGTTCTGCGGTCGGAAACGTATTCTTTCATGGATATCGTTCATACGTTCGTTCATGGATTTAAGCTTGTATATACGAATGCCTTCATCCAATCGCTGCCTGCTATCGATTTGGAAGCGAACATACCGGCCGTGGAAGTGCCGGTTACGTTCATCCACGGGCGGAAGGATGTGCATGTTCACGGGACGCTGCTAGAGAGATATTATGAACGGTTGGAAGCGAAGCGAGGCAAACGGCTGCTGTGGGTCGAGCGCTCCTCCCATATTTTTCACCCGGACGACGCCAAACTCATTGAATCGCACTTGATTCTCGAAGCGCATCGAGCGGCGCGTCCGGCGCAGCATCGACGCGAAACCGAAGAAGCGGCCGCCAACTGAGGGCCGCTTCTTCGCGTCTACGCGCGGCGGAGAAACCGCGGCGCGATGCGCGGGTGCAGCTTCCGCAAGGCGATGACGAACAACGACGTCGTGACGACGGAAAACAACGTATGATGGAACGTATGCCATCGGTCCGTAATGTTGAGGCCGTACTCTTCCAGCTCGACGCACATTCCAGGGGCGACGGCGCAGGTCGGGAACGTCATCAAGTGCGAGACGATCTCGAACCCGGCCAGGCAGAAGACCGCCCCGGGGAACGCGATCCATCGCGCTTCGCCGGGCGTGCGGCGCCCCGATTAGGAGCGCGAGCATGCCGCCGGAAGCGAGCGGCCAAACCGATGCGGGAAAGCGGAACGAGGCGAACGCCGCGGCGAAAAACGCGGCGATGCCCCCCGCGCCGACGGCGGCTCCCGTCCACCGCAGCAGGAAGCCGCGGCCGGGCATGGAGCGGGCGAGCCCGAGCCAGCCGAAGGCGAGGAACGGCCCCGACGACAAGGCCATCAGCATGCCGTGGTCCATCGACGACAACCCGAGGAACCGCCCCGTCGTCGGCGCCGGGTTCATAGGACCGTGGGCGATCGTATGAAACGTCCAGAACAATATCCAAAGCGAGCCGCCGATGATCAAAGCGGCGGGAAAGAGTCTGCGCATCGCCATTCCTCCGTTACGTTCGCGAATATGTTTTTCATTATATAGGGGCGCTGTGCAGGAACGGCGAAGAATTTGCGATGATTCGCAGGATCCTGATCGAGCCTCCGGCTCCGATGCGTGGAAAGGCTTGGCAGTGTGATGTATGATGAAGACGACGAAGTACCTACGGATAACGGGGAGGAACGGGATATGAAACTGACCTGCGCCATTCTGGACGATTATCAAGGCGCCGCGCTGCGCATGGCGGATTGGGGCAAACTCGCGGATCGGGTCGACGTGCGGACGTACCGCGGCCATTTCGGCAGCGAAGACGAGGTTGCGGCCGCGGTATCCGATTGCGACATCGTCGTCATCATGCGCGAGCGAACGCCGTTCCGAGGCACGCTGCTGCGCCGGCTGCCGAAGCTAAAGCTGCTCGTCACCTCGGGCATGCGGAACGCGTCGGTCGACGTCGCGGCCGCGGCGGAGCTCGGGATCGCCGTTTGCGGAACGGGCAGCCGCTCCGAGCCGCCGGCTGAGCTGACGTGGGCGCTCATTCTCGGCTTGCTGCGGCACGTGCCGCAGGAGCATGCGTCCTTGCGCGGGAACGGCCCGTGGCAGTCGACCGTCGGGGGCGACGTGCACGGGAAAACGCTCGGCGTACTCGGGCTCGGGAAAATCGGAACGAAGGTCGCCGCCGTCGGCAGAGCGTTCGGCATGGACGTCGTCGCGTGGAGCCGCAATTTAACGAAGGAGAGAGCGGAGGCCGAAGGGGTCCGGCTCGCGTCATCTATGGAAGAGCTGCTGGAGGCTAGCGACGTCGTCACGATCCATCTGGTTTTAAGCGATCGGACGAGAGGGCTGCTCGGAGAAGCCGAGCTGCGCCGCATGCGGCCCGGGGCGATCCTGGTCAACACGTCCCGCGCGGCCATCGTCGACGAGCCGGCGCTGCTGCGGGCGCTGACGGACGGATGGATCGCCGGCGCGGCCTTGGACGTGTTCGAGCAAGAGCCGCTGCCGGGCGATCATCCGTTCCGCACGCTGCCGAACGTGCTGGCGCTGCCGCATCTCGGGTACGTCACCGAGGCGAATTACCGGACGTACTTCCGAGAGGCGGTCGAGGATATCGAAGCGTTCTTGGCCGGCGCGCCGATTCGGACGCTGACGCCGTAAACTACGCCGGCGTCTCCCGCAAATACATGCGCAGCGGCCAAATGCCGAGCGAGCGAATTTCTTCGGCGACCAAATCGGCGATGCGGTCGGCGCCCTGCTCGTGGAAATGGGTGTTGTCCTGAACGCCGCCAGGGAACGCTTCGTATTCGCCGGGCGCCGCCCACATGAAGATGTCCTTCGTCCCTTCCGGCCCGAGCCGTTCGAACAGCTCGCGGCTGCGCTCGGCGAGGTCGATCAGCGGCACGTTCCGCTCGGCGGCGAGCGCCCGGACGGCGTCGAGGTACGCGCCGTGCGTGTTCGTCAGCGTCCCGTCCGGCTCGAAGTACCGGCGGTGCACCGATGTGACGAGGACGGGGTGCGCCCCCTTCTCCAGCGCGGCGTCGATGTATCGCGACAAATATTCCGGGTACGTCGTTTCCGGGTCGGTATGACGCGATTCGTCCGCCTTCTGATCGTTGTGACCGAACTGGATGAACAGAAAATCGTTCGGCTTCATTTGCTGAACGATCGGGTCGAAGCGGCCTTCGTGGAGGAAGCTCTTGGAGCTGCGTCCCGATTTCGCGTAGTTCGCGACAACGACGTCATGCTTAAACCGCCGCTGCAGCATCATGCCCCACCCCGCGTACGGGAAGTTGTCCTCGCTCTCGTCCGTCACCGTCGAGTCGCCGGCGAGGAACAGTGTCAGGGCGGAAGGGACCTCCGCGATCTCCAGCGCGTTCACGCGCGGCGTCGGTCCGCCGAACGCGAGGCGCAGCGAGCCGTCCCGCACGTGGGCCGAGAACCGCTCCTCGCGGAACAGCCCTGCCGGCGAGGAAACACTCAGTGCCGGTTTATGGTTCGCTCGCACGTTCATCCGGATCGGCGCGATGTCGTCGCCGATCGTCATCGTCACATGGTATTGGCCGTTCGGCACGTCGACTCGGAACGCCGTTCCGCACGGGATGCAGAAATCGCGCCGCAGCGCTCCGCCGGTTCCCCGATCCTTCGCGGCGACGGCGCTCGCGTCCAAGAATCCGTACCCCGTCTCCGGATCGTACGCCGACCGCTCCGTCACCCGTATGTAATCCGTCGACGCGTCTTCGCCGCCGGCATGCGGTCCGAAATCGAATTTCCATTTTGCTGCCACGACTCATCCCCCTGATCGTTTCCTTTTTCAACCATTCCATTATAAATCCGAAGCGTCCCGAGGGGAATGCAAAATTCCGACTTGTACGCTCGCAATTTTCCCGTGCCGTCTTCCCGCGCCGCTTCCCGCGCCAACCGTTCCGCCTGCCGCGGCGACTGCATAATGCGGACGTTATCGAGCAACCTATAGCGGTAAAAAACGACAAACGGAGTGAGGCGCAATGAAGCATCAATTGGTAAAGCTCGTGCAAGAGCGGACAGGCATGTCGGAAATAGTTGCGGACGAGGCGGTCGAAACGATCGTCGGCTATTTTCGCACGCGGCTGCCGGCCGAAATCGCCGACCAGATCGACAACTTGGCGCAGGGCCAAGATCCGGACAATCTGCGCGCGGTGGACGAAGATTCGGTAATGTAAAGGGATGGCAACGCCTGCCGACCGGCTTCCGGTCGGCTTTTTCGCGCCGCGCCGCCATGGCGACGAAATGTTCGGGGCACGTCAGCTTCTTTGCCTCCGTTTTCCCGAATACACTGGGAACAAACGGAATAACAAGGAGTTGATCGCGTGCAAACGTTCTATACCGTGAGGGCCGGCGACACCGTGTCGGCCATCGCGAAGCGGTGGGAGCTGCCGACGGCGGCCGTCGTCGCGGCGAACCGGTTGGAGCAGCCGGACCGGATTTTCCCGGGCCAGCAGCTGTCGCTGCCGGGCGGCGTGACGACCGTCGTCGTGCGGCAGGGGGACACGGTGTACGGCCTCGCCCAAGCGTACGGCGTTCCGACGGAAGCGATCATCGAAGCGAACCGGCTGTCGCCGCCGTATACGATTTTTATCGGCCAGGCGCTGACGATCCCGCCGGGCGTCCCGTACTACGTCGTGCAGCCCGGAGATACGCTGTTCGCGCTGGCGTCGAGGTACAACGTGCGGACGAACGACGCCCCGCGGCCGGAGCTGATTCGCGCGATCAACCGGCTGCCGTCCGATACGATCGTGCCGGGCATGCGGCTCGTCATCCCGTACGCGCCGCCGGGCGGCAGCGGCATGGTCGCGTACGTCGCCGATTTCGGCGGCGATTTCGACTTGTGGCTGTACGACCCCGCGACGGGGCGGCCCACCCCGGCCGGCAGCCGGGAGGCGGACCGCCATTCCGTGCCGTATTGGTCGCCGGACAGCCGCCGGATCGCGTTCATCGGGAAGGAGAACGTCCTGATCGTGCTGGACGTCGCACGCCGCACGCTGACCCGCATCGACCAATTGGAGCCGTATACGACGCTGAGCTGGTCGCCCGACGGCACGAGGCTCGCGTATACGAAAGCTGGCCAAATCGTGATGTACGAATTGCTCGCGTTCCGCGCTCGTTCGCTTTCCGCCCCCGGCGCTAAGCACGTCCAATGGTTCCCGAGCGGCGACAGGCTGCTGTACGCGGCTCAGGATGCGTCCGGGAACGACCAGCTGTACGAGGTGCGGACGGACGGAACCGGACGCAGGCAGATCACCCGCAATACCATGGGGCCGATGAACGACGTTCGGCTGTCGCCGCAAGGGGATCGGGCTTTATTTACGTCGCCCGGCGCGAGCATATCGCTGTTGTTCGTCGTCGATCTTCGCACCGGCGCCATTCGGGAGCTCGAGAGCGGACCGCTCGCGAAAAACTATTTCCCCGTATGGTCGCCCGACGGCGCGACGATCGCGTACAGCTCGACCGAGTTCGTCGAACGCAAGGGCTATTTTTCCACGATACGAACGCAGCCGGCGCAAGGCGGAGGTCAGCGCGTCCTCGCGGTGTCCGACTGCTTCGCGACGCCTGTGACGTGGTCGCCGGGGGGGCGGCGAATCGCGTACGTCTCGGGGTGCCGAGGGGAGCAAACCGCAGGGGAGCTGTGGATCGTCGACGCCGCTCGTCCCGCCCCGGTGCGGGCGCTCGTCGGAGCGGGCACGATCACCTCCGTCAGCTGGTCGCCCGGCGCGGTGCCCGACGAACAGTACGCCGTATACCGCAACGCTACTTATCGGGTGTCATTCCCGTATCCCGCCTCGTGGCGGCAAGTGAGCGAAACCCGCTACGAAGGGGATACCGGCTTCTTCGAAATTTCCGCACTGGCGAGCGATCTTCCGTTCCACGAGCTGTGTCAGGCGGAGGCGAATCACCGCTTGAAGCCGTACGGCACATCCCCGCGGGTCGTTCCAGGACGCGTTCAAGGCCAAGAAGCTTGTTACATTTTCCCGTCTGCGGATCAGGCGCCCGAGTTCCGCGGGCAGGCGGCGCTGCTGGTCGTGTATCCGGAGCCGGTCGTCATTAACGGGAACGAGTACCCGTACTTTATTTTGTGGGCCGACCAAAACCATTTGCAGACGATGGCGAACGGGTTGAGGTTTATATAAAACTTGCCGAAGAAAAAGCCAAACCGCGAAGGTTTGGCTTTTTGCGATGCATCAATCGGCCAGCTTCAGCGCGACTTCCGCGGCTTGCAGATCGACGCGCATCTGCTCTTTCGGGTCGAACGGATGGTAGTAGCCCTTTTTTACCATGTACGCCGTAATGGCTTCGTGCGTCAGCGTCGCTTCGTCCAGCTGTTTTTTCAAAATCGCCCGCACCTCCGGATGCGTCGCTTCCCCGATCGCCACGGCATACGTTTTGAGCCCGGTTTTCGACGCAACCAGAAAATCGGTCGCGATCATTTGGTCCGTCATAGACTTCAGTCCCGTAATATTTTCCATAATGGCGTTCATCTCGAATGTCCCTCCTTGTCCCTTGTTTTAATGAACCCGCTGCAGCAAATCCCGAAGTTCCATAATGTCTTTAGCGGAGTTTTTGACGTCGGCTTGCAGAATCGTTTTCAGCTCTTCGTCTTGGGCGAGGGCTTGCATCGTTTTCGATTTGGTCAGGCAGACGTTTTTCAGCGTCAGCACTTCCAGCACCTCGAGCATTTCGTGCGGCGCCAGCGTTTGTTTCGTCGTCGTCGTCATCGGTACGTTCACCTCCTTAAAATCCTCCTATGGTTTCCCCTTCGCGCCGCACGAATATCCTGCCGATGGCGGGCGCCGGACCGTAAAATTTTTCATAACCCGGGGTCGTTCAGGCAACCGTATACGGGAGAGCTACGAGGAGGTTCGAGGCATGGAACGAGAAAACGGCGGATCGACCGCGAACGACGAATTGGCGGACCGCGCGCTGCTGAACAGCTACGGCGAAGTGGCCGAAGCGAAGTACGAAGGATCGGAGCCTGCGGCGGATTCGCAGCTGCAGCAAGGGCTTACGGAAACGTATGAGCAAATTCAAGACGATTACTTCGCCGGCGGCAACGAGCGCACCTTTCTGCGGGACGGCGAAGATTTGGGCAAAACCGACGGGTACGAGCCGCGATAACGGCGGCCTAGATCGAAACGACGGGAGGGACGGCGATGAACCGCGAACGCGAGACGCAGGGCGGCGAACGCGACAAGCCGGAAACGAACACAGCGAAACCGGAGCTGACCGGCGCAGCCTATACGGAGCTCCCCAACAAAGCGGACGGCATGACGAAAGCGGAGGAGTTCACGAATCAGGCCAGCGGCGAACGAACGAAATGAACGGCAGAATCCCCTTAAGCGCTTCGGCGCAAAGAGGGGATTTTTTTGCTTTTCCTTTTGGAAGTTGAAGGAATTCATCGATTCGAGGCGAATCGGGCCGAAAGCTCCGGAATTCGTGAAATTCGTGATGCATTCATTCCGAAATCCGTATATTCGCATCCCCCTTGGATTTTGTGTCCGTGCCGAAACTCCCTTTTATTCGGGAATACAGTACTATTGATTCCAAATGAACGATCACGCTATGATAAGTGGCGAGAACAGCATACGGCGGGATTGTTACTGGTTTGCCAGGCAAGACCCAAAATGTTTTAAGAATGAACGTGCCATCGCGGCGCGCTTTCTTGAAGCGTTTTGGGTCTTTTTTTATCCCCGCCGCATGCTGTCCAACACATCTTGAGGAGGAAAAGTAATGCATCAAGGAATTCGCTCGAAATTCGTTAAGGTGGCGCTGTGCACGTCGGTGCTCGCAGGCAGTCTGGCGACGGTCGGCGCAACCGGATTCGCGAAAGTATCGGAAGATTTTACGGCCGTCTGGTCGCGTCAACAAGCGGAGCAAGTCGCCCTGACGAAAGAAACGACGGCTCCGAATATCGACTTGAACTATGAGTTGGTCGCTCCGGACATGTGGGTCTGGGACACATGGCCGCTGCAAAATCGAGACGGCTCCCTTGCAACCGTGAAAGGCTACCGGGTCGCATTCGCGCTGGTCGCCCCTCATACGTATACTTGGCACGAGCGTCATACGCATGCAAGAATCGGCATGTTCTATTCCAAGAACGGCAAAGACTGGACGTATGCCGGCATTCCTTACGACTATGATAAAGCGTTAGGTCACATGCAATGGGCCGGAACGGCGATGCTGGACGAAAAAGGGAAAGTTCATCTCTTTTACACCGCAACCACGGATATGAACGCGAACGGCGGGAAAGCGTGGGATGAAACGAATTGGACGCAGCGGGCCGAGCAGCGGATCGCCAAGACGACCTTCGACATCGGCGCGGACAGAGACGGCGTACATCTCACGAACGAAGGCAAACACCAGATCATTCTAGAAGCGGACGGATACCATTACGAGACGGTTGAAAACTGGAACGGAAATATCATTCCCGCATTCCGCGATCCGTTTTTCTTCCAAGATCCGAACACCGGCAAAGAATATATTATTTTCGAAGGACAAGCCGGCAGCAACAGAGCTCAATTGAAGCCTGAAAATATCGGCGACGAAGAATACCGTCAGACGCATTCCGTTCCTGCAGGCGCGGAAAAGTACAGCGGTAACATCGGGATCGCGGAAGTTCTCGACCAAGACGTCACGAAGCTGAAGCTTCTGCCGCCGCTGCTCGAGTCGGTCGGGACGAACCATCAGTTGGAGCGTCCGCACGTCGTCGTCAACGGAGACAATTATTACCTGTACACGATCAGCCATACGTTCACGTATGCATCCGGCTTGACCGGTCCGGACGGCGTCTACGGTTTTGTCGGGAAAGGCGGAATCCGCAGCGACTACAAGCCGCTGAACGGCTCCGGTCTCGTCATCGGCAACCCGTCGGACAATCCTTACCAAGCGTATTCCTGGATGGTGCTTCCGGACGAAACCGTCATCAGCTTCATCAACGAACCGCGCGACGAGAACGGCCAAGTGCATTACGCAGGTACGTTCGCGCCGACGTTGAAGCTGAACGTGGACGGCGACAAGACGGAAATCGTGAAAGAAATGCAGCCGGGTGAAATTACGCCGTTCGGCGCAAACCGCTAATTACAGGAGAGGAGCACGGATATGATTCTTCGAAAACGCAAGAAAGCATGGACGATGCTCGCCATGGCGGTCTGCTTCTCCGTCACCGCGATGATGCCGGTCACGTCGCAAGGCGCGGAAACGACCGTGAATTGGACCCGCGAACAAGCGTCAAGAATCGAATTGAACCAAGACAACACGCTGCCGTATTTCGAAATCGACAAGCTGGAGAAACTGGCGCCCGGATATCATATTTGGGATACTTGGCCGCTCATGAACCGCGACGGCTCCACCGCCAGCATCAAGGGCTGGAAAGTGCTGTTCGCGCTATCCGCCCCGAACGACGTTCTGCCGGGCAAAGTTCATGATATCGCTACGATTCGTTATTTCTATTCGAAGAACGGCAAAAATTGGACGTTCGGCGGCGACTTGTTCCCGAAAGGAACGCCGCTCGGTTCCCGGCAATGGGCAGGTTCGGCCATGGCGGACGGGGACGACATCTACGCCTTCTACACCGCTACCGGCCGGGAAGGCGAAGAACGGCTGACGTACGAGCAGCGGCTTGCCCTAGGCACAGGCAAAATCGTCGCCGACCAGAACGGCGTCCGTTTCGAACAATGGGACAAGCATCGCATCATTCTCGAACCGGACGGCAAATGGTACGAAACCTACGAGCAAGCGAAGCAGGGAGAGGGCGGCGGCTATGCGTTCCGCGATCCGATGTGGTTCCAAGATCCGCAATCGGGCAAGGAATACCTGTTGTTCGAAGGCATGTCCGGCGGCGTCGTCACCGAACGCGCCTGCAAACCCGAGCATGCCGGCAGCCCCGAGTTTGCGGCGCCTCCGGAGGCCGTTCATCAGAACGGGAATATCGGCATCGCCGAAGTGACGGGAGACGTGGACCGCGTCACGATGCTTCCTCCGCTGCTCGAAGCGAACTGCGTGAACGAAGAGTTGGAACGACCGCATATCGTCGTCAAAGATAAGAAGTATTATTTGTTCACCGACACGCACATCAATAAATATGCGCCTGGATTGTCAGGCCCTGAAGGATTGTACGGCTTCGTCTCGGATACGCTGATCGGCGGCTACAAGCCGCTGAACGGGAGCGGCCTCGTGCTGGCCAACCCGCCGGAAAACCCGTACCAGGCTTATTCCTGGCTCGTTACGCCGGAGTTGAACGTCGTCGGTTTCGCCCATTTCGGCGATTTGGGCGGCATGGCGATCGGGGATGTCGGCAACCAATCTCCGGAATTCCAATTCGCGCACTGGGGCGGAACGCTCGCGCCTACCGTGAAGCTTTCCATCGACGGAGACCGGACGAAGATCGAGAAGGAATTGCCGCAGGGTTGGATAAAGTAAACAGAACCTGCGGAAACTAACTCATATGTCAATGATGCGCCCAGCAGCCCGCTGGGCGTATTTCCCCTTAAAAAGGAGGAAACCGCGATTCGGGCCGATGCGGACAAGATTGTAAATAAGCTTCTGCCGTTGTTGGGCGGGGGACGAAATATTGAAAGCATGACCTGTTGTACGACAAGGCTTCGCTTAACCCTTCATGACGAAGGAAAAGCCGACATCGCAGAAATAGAAAAGTTAGATCATGTACAGGGAGTATATGTAAGATTCGGACAGCATCAAATCATCTTCGGAATCGGCATCGTCAACAAAGTGTATCAAGCGCTGGAAGAAGCGATCGCGCGGGGGACCGAGACACCTGAGCAGCCGACGGCGGCCGAACGGGAAAAACTTCATCCCTTCGTTGAAATCACGAAGACGGTATCCAATATTTTCATTCCCATCATTCCGGTTATGGTAGCGAGCGGATTGCTGATGGGATTGAGCGGAATGATCAAGTCCTTTCGTTGGACGGTTGACGGAAGCGCGTGGATCCGGTTGCTAGACATTTTCTCGACCTCCGCCTTCATTATATTGCCGATCATCATCGGGTTCAGCGCCGCGAAGCAATTCGGAAGCAATCCGTATTTGGGCGCCGTCATCGGCGGCATATTAACGCATCCGGACTTATTAAACCGTTGGATGCTCATCGACCCGATGCCTGATTATCTCAATGTATTCGGAATGCCAGTTCCGTTGATCGGCTATCAAGGGACTGTTATTCCCGCCATTTTGTCCGTGTATCTGATGAGTAAGGCGGAGAAGGGGTTGCGGCGACTGGTGCCTCGCTCCTTCGATTTGCTCCTTATCCCGTTTGTTATCGTTATTGTTACAGGGATCGTGTCGATTTTGGCGATTGGGCCGTTGGGCGAATGGATCGGTCGTTGGATGACGAACGGCGTTGATTTTATTTACAAGCATGGCGGGGTCGTCGCAGGCATTTTGCTTGGAGGGCTCTATTCATCCATTGTATTTACAGGACTGCACCATGTTTTTCTTACGGTTGAGGTCGGGCTGCTCGCGGACCCCCAAGTAGGAATGAATTTATTGCTTCCGATCTGGGCGATGGCGAATGTCGCCCAAGGCGGCGCTGGACTAGCCGTATTTGTCAAGACCCGAAACCAAAAGCTGAAGAACATCGCGATCCCCGCTTCGATTACAGCTTTCCTAGGCGTGGTAGAGCCTGTCATCTACGGCATGAATTTACGATTAAGAACGCCGTTTATCGGAGCGTCGATCGGCGGGGCGGCCGGCGGCGCTTATGTGGTTTCGAACCATGTGGCGGCGAATTCGATCGGATTAAGCGGCATTCCGATGATTGCGATCGCAGCGCCCTTAGGGGTACCCAACTTACTTCATTATCTCATCGGGTTCGCGGTATCCGCCGTCTTCGGATTTCTGGCTACCTGGATTGTGGGATTCGACGATGTTCAGGAAGAATAGAGGCGGAAGTACATCCTCTTAAGGAGGACGGTATGTTTAACATATGGAAGATCCGGCGCGAACGCAAACCCCAAGAAGTTATTTTTTCTCCCTTAAGCGGAAAAGTTTTGCGAATGGAGGACGTGCCCGACCCTGCCTTTTCGAAGAAGATGGCAGGATGGGGGATCGCCGTCGATCCGTCGGAAGGACGAGTCGTATCTCCGGTGGACGGAGAGGTGGTTCATATCTCCAGAACGAAACATGCCGTATGGATTCGTTCCGGAAGCGGGGTGGACCTCCTGATTCACATCGGTTTGGACACGGTGTACATGGACGGGGAGGGATTTCACACCTGCGTGGAGATGGGGGATCGGGTCGGCGCGGGTCAACCGATCATCGATTTTTCGCTTGAGCTCGTTCGGCGGAAAGCGACGAGTCCGATAACGCCGATGTTGATCGCGAATCCGGACCGGATCGCGCGGGTGGACATCGAATCCCCGGCTTATGCCGAAATGGGAATTACGCCTCTCCTCAGGGTGAGATTTAAATCTTAAGATCGAAGCTCCGCGCAGGGGGAAACTATGAAAATCGACAAGATCTTGAATAACAATGCGATCGTCGTCAAGGATCAGGGGGAAGAAAAGATCGTCATGGGCTCCGGCATCGCTTTTCAAAAGAAAAAGAACGATCCCGTCGATCCTTCCCGAATCGAAAAAGTATTCGTGATGAAAGACGAGTCCAAGCATCGAAAGCTGGAGGAAATCTTATCGACCTTGCCGGAGGAGCATATCGAAGTATCCGAACAAATCATCTCCCGCGCGGAGAAGGAGCTGGGCGTCGTCATCAACGAGCATATTCATATCGCGCTTACGGATCATCTATCGTTCGCCCTGGATCGTCTTGCCAACGGCATGGTCATTCAAAATACACTGTTGAACGAAATCAAGGTGTTGTATCCGAAAGAATTTCAAATCGGCCTGTTTGCGAAAACGTTGATCCAAGAAAAGCTGGGGATCGAGATTCCCGACGACGAGGTCGGTTATATCGCTTTGCATATCCATACGGCAAAAATCAATGCCGGAGAAATGGCGAGGACGTTAAATATTACCGCCATGATCCGAGATATCGTAGACATCATCGAAGGTTGCTTGAATACCGAAATCGCCGAAGACAGCATCGCCTATGAACGGCTGGTCACCCATTTGAGGTACGCCGTGCAGCAGGGAGAATCCGCTGAACCGTTTCGCGAATTGGCGCCCGAGATGGTGCCGATCATGAAAGAAAATTTTCCGGAATCGTATCAATGCGCGGAAAGGGCCGGGCAGTTCGTCAAGTCGGAGTACGGTGTTGAATTCTTGGATACGGAATTAGCTTATATCGCCATGCAAATCCAGAGAATTCGAACCCGAACGATTCTCTAGTCATCCCGAGTATCCGCAGCCGGGCCAATTCGCCCGGGCATCGTCGTCGCCTGCATGAAATAGGTTCCGTCCAGAGGCAAACAATGGTATAATCATAGACATCACTAGGGGTGCCGAATAGGCTGAGACGGCTGCGAGCCGAACCCTTGGAACCTGATCCGGGTCGTACCGGCGGAGGGAAGTGATGCCGCAACTTCGTAGCGCGGAACGCTGGTTCCCGGGCGAAATCAGGCCGCTTTTCTCCGGAAAAGCGGCTTTTTATTTTGTCTGCATAGGGAGAGAGGACGGATGAACATGCATTTGGAAGCTGCCGCCGAGCTGTTGTCGCGCGTGCGCGGCACGAGCCCGCTCGTGCATAACATTACGAACGTCGTCGTAACGAATTTCACGGCGAACGGATTGCTGGCGTTAGGCGCGTCGCCCGTCATGGCGTACGCGAAAGAAGAGGCCGCCGACATGGCCCGCATCGCCGGTGCGCTCGTGCTGAACATCGGCACGCTGACCGCGCCCGAGGTGGAGGCGATGAAGATCGCCGCCGAGGCGGCGAACGAGGCCGGCGTGCCGGTCGTGCTCGATCCGGTCGGCGCGGGCGCGACGCCGTACCGGACCGACACCGCGCGCAGCCTCATGCGCGAGGCGCGCGTTTCGCTGCTCCGGGGCAACGCGGCCGAGGTGGCCAACGTCATCGGCGAAACGTGGGCGATCAAGGGCGTCGACGCCGGCGAAGGCGGCGGGGATGTGCGGGCGCTCGCGCATACGGCCGCGCAGCGGCTGCGGACGACGGTCGTCATTACGGGGAAAGAGGACGTCGTCGCCGACGGCCGCCGCTTGTTCGTCGTGCGCAACGGCCACCCGCTGCTGACCAAGGTGACGGGGGCAGGCTGTCTGCTGACGTCCGTCATCGGGGCGTTCCACGCCGTCGAGCCCGACGCCGTCCAAGCGGCCGCGGCGGCGCTCACGGTGTACGGCGTGGCGGCGGAACAGGCTGCGGAGCTCGCCGGGGAATCGCGGCCGGGCAGCTTCCAAATCGAGCTGCTGAACCGGCTCGCCGGCATCGGGCCGGAGGACGTCTTGGCTCGCGGCGCGCTGACGGAGGTGAAGCTGTCATGAGCATGCGCAAGGCGTTAACGATCGCGGGGTCCGACAGCGGCGGCGGCGCGGGCATTCAAGCCGATTTGAAGACGTTCCAGGAGCTGCGCGTATTCGGCATGTCCGCCATTACGGCCGTCACGGCGCAAAATACGCTCGGCGTGCACGGCGTATACCCGCTCTCCGCCGAGGCGGTCGCGGCGCAAATTCGCGCGATCGGCGAAGATATGGGGACGGACGCCGTGAAGACGGGCATGCTGTTCGACTGCGACATTATCGAAGCCGCCGCCGAACAAATTCGCCGGTTCGGCTGGCGGAACGTCGTCGTCGATCCGGTCATGATCGCGAAGGGCGGCGCATCGCTGCTCCGCGAGGAAGCGATCGACGCGCTGCGCCGCGCGCTGCTCCCGCTCGCGGAAGTCGTGACGCCGAATCTCCCGGAAGCCGAGGCGCTGACCGGGGTCGACGTGCGCACGACGGAAGGGCGCAAACGGGCGGCGCGCGAGCTGGCGGCGATGGGGGCGCGGCACGTCGTCGTCAAAGGCGGCCACGGCGAAGAGCCGGACGCGGTCGTCGATTTGCTGTACGACGGGGAGCGGTTCGTCGAGCTGACGGGCCGGCGGGCGGCGACGTCGCAGACGCACGGCACCGGCTGCACGTTCGCGGCGGCGATCGCGGCGGAGCTCGCCAAAGGCAGCGACGCGGAAGGAGCGGTGCGGACGGCGAAAGCGTTCATCCAAGCGGCCGTGGAGGAGGAGCTCGGCATCGGCGGCGGCCACGGGCCGACGAACCACTGGGCGTACATGGACCGGGAGCGCCGGCGGACCGAAGGAGGCGTCCTCCGATGATCGGGAGCGCGGACGTCGAGCGGCTGCGGGCGCAGCTGCGGCTGTACTTCGTGATGGGGAGCGTTAACTGCGCCGGCGACCCGTTCGAGGCGGCGGCGAAGGCGATCGAGAGCGGCGTGACGATGTTCCAGTTTCGGGAGAAAGGAACCGGTTCGCTCGAGGGCGAAGCGAAGCTGCGCCTCGCGGGACGGCTGCGGGCGCTGTGCCGGGCGAAGGGCGTCCCGTTCCTCGTCAACGACGACGTGGAGCTGGCGCTCGCCGTCGAGGCGGACGGGGTTCACGTCGGCCAGGACGACGAGAGCGTCGCTTCCGTTCGGCGGCGCATCGGCGGCAAGCTGCTCGGCGTCTCGGTCCATACGATGGAGGAAGCGCGCCGGGCGGCGGCGGATGGGGCCGATTATTTCGGCATCGGACCGATTTATCCGACGTCGACGAAGGCGGACGCGAAGCCGGCCGCGGGAACGGCGCTGATCGAGCGACTGCGCGCGGAAGGGTGGACGACGCCGGTCGTCGGCATCGGCGGCATCGACGCGTCCAACGCAGGCGACGTCATTCGCGCGGGCGCGGACGGCGTCGCCGTCATTACGGCGATCAGCCGCGCCGACTCGATCGAACGAAGCGCGCGCGAGCTGCTGCGGGCGGTCGCGTCCGCGCAGCCGGCCGGGCGTTTCGGCGAATAGGCGGACGCAAGAAGGGGCGCCCCGATCGGGGCGCCCCTTCTTGCGTCTCATCCATTATCGAACGTCGACGGAGCCGACGTACGGCCATGCGGCGCCCGCGTACCAAGCGAGGGCGATCAGCGCTGCCATCGCCGCGACGTATGCGGCGTCCCAAGCGGAATACGAAATGCGGTAGTAGTACGTTCTCGGACCGTTCCCGTGGAATCGCTTCGCCTCCATGGCGACGGCGATCCGGTGCGCCCGGCGGATGCTTTGGGCGAGCAGCGGGATCGCGTACTGCCGCAGCGTGTCGTACCAGCCGGCGACGCCGCGCCGGCGGAGGCGGCCGCGAATCTTCAGCGCGTGGCGGCGAATCTGGAACTCCTCGATGATCGCGGGCACCATGCGCAGGGCGGCCAGGAAGCTGTACGCGTACTTCGGCGGCAGTTTCCACTGCTGCATCAAGCCGTAAAACAGATCCGCCGGCTTGGTAGTGAGCGCGAACAACAAGCCGGCCGCCGCGACGGAGACGGAGCGTAGACCCAAGTGGACGCCGCGGACGAAGCTTTCCTCCGTCACGTGCACGAGGCCGAACCGGAACCACGTCGTCGTCCCTTCGCCGAACATCGCCATGCCGGACACGGACGAGACGAAGATGAGCAGGAACGGCGAAGCGTACAGCAGGAGGCGCCGCCACGGATGTCCGGAGCAGACGGCCAGCAGCAGCACGACGCCGGCGGCGACGTTCGCCATGACGTTGACGTTATGAATCGACACGACGGCGACGAATAGCAGCGTCGAGACGATCAGCTTGACGCCCGGGTTGACGCGGTGGACCCATGTTTTACGATGCGGGAACGACCATTCCATGCCCTAACGCCTCCTTCTCCGCGACCGTGACGCGCCCGTCCTCGACATGCCATACTTTGTTGCAGCAGCGGCGCACGATTTCCGGGTCGTGCGTCACCATGACGATCGCCGCCCCTTCGCCGCGGAGCCGCTCCAGCATCTCCAGCAGCCGCATCGTGCTGCGCGCGTCCAGCCCGAACGTCGGCTCGTCGAGCAGCAGCAGCCGCTGGCCCCGGGCGAGCGCGCCGGCGACGCTGAGCCGCCGCTTCTGGCCCGTCGACAGCTGGTACGGATGGCGCCGCCGCAGCGGCGTTAGATCGAAGAAGGCGAGCAGCGATTCCACGGCGGCCGGGTCGGGCCGCTCGAGCGAATAAGCGATTTCGTCCTCCACCGAATCGGCGACGAATTGGAACTCCGGGTTTTGGAACACGAACGCCGCGCGCGCCGCGACGTCCTCCGGGCGGCGCCCGAAGGCGCCGTCCACGACGCATTCTCCGGACGTGCGCAGCAACCGCATGATCGAGAGCAGGAGCGAGCTCTTGCCCGCGCCGTTCTTCCCCGTGACGGCGATCCAATCGCCCGGCGCCGCTTCCGCGAGCGGGGCGGCGATCACCGTGCGCCCGCCGGCGCGGTATCCCGCGAAATCGCGCAGCGCAAGCCGCGGCGCGCCTCCGGCTTCGACGAGGCTGCGCGCCCCCCCGAAGCGCGGGAACGCCTCCCATGCGCCGGGATGCCAAATGCCGTATTCGTCCAGAGCGGCGCGATGCGCCGCGAAGACGTCGGCCGGGGCGCCGTCGGCGAGAATGCGCCCTTCGGGCGTGAAGACGACGACCCGGTCGACAAAATCCAAAATGCCGTCGATCTTATGCTCGACGATCAGCACGGTTTTGTCCGCCGCCGTTCGCCGCACCGCCTCCCACACCTGCTCGGTTCCTTCGGGGTCGAGCAGCGCGGTCGGCTCGTCGAGCAGCAGCGCCTCCGGCTCGAGCGCCAGCGCGCTCGCCAGCGCGAGCCGCTGCTTCATGCCCTGCGACAGCCGCTGGATCGGCGTATGCGGATCGTCGAGATTAAGGCCGACGAGCGCCAGGTATCGGCGAATGAGCTCCGGCATCGCATCGCGCGGCACCGCGCGGTTTTCGAGCACGAACGCCAGCTCTTCGTCGACGTACGGCATGCAAAACTGCGCGTCCGGATCTTGGAACACGTAGCCCCAGCGCTCGGGCCGATGGACAGCGTCGCATTTCATCGGCAGCTCGACGGAATGGGGAACGATGCCCGTCAGCACTTGCAGGAGCGTCGATTTGCCGCAGCCGCTCGGGCCGAGGAGCAGCGCCTTCTCCCCTTGGCGGAACGAAAGGGAGAGTCCGTCGAACACGAGCGGCGCGTCGCCCGGATACTTCAGCTTCAAATTGGTGACGCCAAGCAGCGTGTGCATATCCATCGCCGGCAAAGTCACGTCAAGGCGTCGTAATCTGCGCGCGACGCCGGCCGGAGCAAGCTCGTGACGCCGGTTTTCTCGAGCGCGCCGGCGAGCAGCGACGCGAACAAGCCGGCGATCACGACGCTGCCGAGGAGCCGCAAGCCGATGAACAGGCAGTAGTTCCAGAACGTCAGCGATTCGATATAGCCGTAGTACGAATCCACGAGCAGCGAGGCGACGCCGGAGCCGATCGCGGCGAGCGAGACGACCCAGACGTTCGCGAGACGGTAGCGGAACATCGCGAAGACGAGCTCGGCGCCGAGACCCTGCATCAAGCCGTATACGAGCGTCGTGACGCCCCATTCGCCGCCGAAAAACGTTTCGACGCTGGCGGCGGCCACTTCGGCGAGGACGGCGACCCCCGGCTTGCGGATGAGGACGAACGCGAACGTCGCCGCGATGAACCACATGCCGTAAATCAGCTGTTCGGCGTGCAGCCCGAGCGGCTGGACGATGTTGTACATCGGCCCCCAAACTTTGTAGACGACCCCGAATACCGCCGCGATGACGACCGTCACCAAAATGTCCGTCAACTTCAACCGCTTCGACTGCCCGATCCCTTTTTCCATGACACCAACGCCCTTTCGAAATAAGATGATGAGTCCAATAGCATACGCGGAACGCCGAAAAAGCCTGCCGGGTATACCGGCAGGCTCGAAAAGTGCGCATCAAAAAAAGCTGCACCAATGTTCTCTACGCTGGCATTACCCAGATCAGATTCACGGTCAGCGGCATACGGCCGCAATCTCAGCCTGACTTCATCAAGCCCCCGCACATGCTATTCAACTGGTTCTACTGTATTACATCCGTTTCCAATTGACAATAACTTTTTTTCGAGGCGGCGGCGAGCCTTGGCCTCTAGAGCCTCGCAAGCCGTAGTACAATAAGGGAAAACGCCGCCCGCGCCGAGCTTCGGCGTTGCGGCGAAGGCGGACGAGGGAGGAAGGCGGACATGTCGTTTACGTTTTTGGATTATGACCGAATCTCCGGCGACGACATCGATCTGGTTATCGATTTCAAAGCGCCCGGCGACGAGCGGCTCGGCATCGTGCCGGCGTATCATTACGGCATGGTGCTGCACGGCACGTACGAGAGAGTCGGCGTGATCGATCTTCGCGTGGGGTATTCGGAAAGCTTGTATTATGGCGGCAATATCGGCTACTCCGTCCTGCCGGCGTACCGCGGACGGCGGTTCGCCGCGCAGGCGTGCCGGCTGCTGCGGCCGCTCGCGCTCGCCCACGGCATGGAGAAGCTGTACATCACGTGCAACCCGGACAACGCGCCGTCCCGCAAGACGTGCGAGTCGCTCGGGGCGCGCCTCGCGGGCATCGTCGACCTCCCCCCGGACAACGATATGTATCTAAGGGGCGAGCGCCAAAAGTGCATCTTCGAGTGGACGCTTTGAGTCTTTAAGACCGGGGCTCCCACGCCAAACGCGTCACGGCCGGCGCCGGCCGAAAGCCCAGCTTCTCGTACACCGCTTCGGCGCCGTTGCCGACCGTCACGAACAGCAGCGGCTCCGTGAAGCCGTGCAGCGCGCCGATCGCCCGTCGGATGAGCGCCGACGCGAGCCCTCGGCCCCGGCAGTGCGGCAGCACGGCGGCGAAGGCGACGAACGGCCAGCCTTCCACACGTCCGATCAAGCAAACGCCGGCGATCGCGCCGGTCCGCTTGTCGACGGCGACGGCCGACGCGCCGCGCATCGCTTCGTCGCGCTCCGCCTGCCCGAAGTGTTCCGCGAGGTACGCCGCGTATTCCTCCACCGGATCCGGGCCGGCATCCCCGGTACCGTCCGCGAACGACGCGTGCAGCATCGCCGCAAGCTCGTCGATATCTTCGCGCGCGAGAGGACGCGCGATCCATCCGTCCGGGAACGCGGCGGACGTCGATTCGGTCGGGCGCATCATGCAGCGCCTCGTCTGCGTGCGCCGGAAGCCGCAGCGCTCGAACGCCTCCAGCTGGCTGTCGAGCACGCCCCGCGCTTCGATCGAGCCGCCCGGCGGCGTGCGCGCCGCGGCGAATCGCAGCAGCGCCTCGACCGTCTCCGGCGCAAGCTTCGACGGGGGCGCGGCGAAGACGGGGCCGATCCGCCCCGCGTCGATCACGGCTCCGCCGACGCGCCGCCCCGCTTGCATTATCCAGTAGCACGGAGCTGCGGGCGGCACGGTCGTCAGCGGCGTCGTCCAGTCGCGCCGGAACCGCACGGGGTCCCAATATACGGAGCAGAAAACGGAAAACTCGCCGTGCTCGGCGGGTTCCAGCGTAAATTCCATCGCGTCGTTCGCAAGAGCCATCGTTCATCCTCCGCGCGTTTCGTTATCTCATAAAGCTCCCGCTCAGTATAGCACGAATAAGTTTCCGCCGATGGGAGATATTTCTTAATGCGTTCGACAAAACCTTCGGTCAGGAGCGATGAAAGTGGCTTTAAAGTTGGCGATCGTTTACTACAGCTCGACGGGGACGAACTATAAGCTTGCGAAGATGGCGGAGGAAGCCGGGAAGGCGAACGGCGCCGAAGTGAAGGTCATGAAGGTGCAGGAGCTGGCGCCGGAGTCGGCGATCAACGGCAACCCGCTCTGGAAGGCCCATGTCGAAGCGACGAAAGACGTTCCGGTCGTCACGCTGGACGATCTGCAGTGGGCAGACGCCGTCTTATTCAGCATGCCGACCCGTTTCGGCAACGTGCCGGCGCAGATGAAGCAGTTTTTGGACACGACCGGCGGTCTCTGGTTCCAAGGCAAGCTGATCAACAAAGTCGTCAGCGCGATGACGTCGGCGCAGAACGACCATGGCGGACAAGAGGCGACGATTTTGTCGCTGTATACGACGATGTATCATTGGGGCGCCATCATCGCGGCTCCGGGGTACACCGATCCGGTGCTCTTCACGACGGGAGGCAATCCGTACGGAACGAGCGTCACGGTCGACCAAGAAGGCAACATGACGAGGGACGTCCAGCCGGCGGTCGCGCATCAAGTGAAACGGATGCTTGAGATCGCGGCCAAAATCAACGGATAAAAAAAGCGTCACCTGTAACGAGAAGCCGCCCGGACGACGGGGCGGCTTCGTTCGTTTCCAGGAAAGATGTCACACACATATGGTATAGGCTCGGTTGTACCCCTATAATGACAGTGAGCGGAGTACGCATTCTAGGGGCGGGGGTGCAAGGATGGGCATTTTGGTATTGGGAAGCTTCATGATGGATTTGGTCGTACGCACCGAGCGCGCGCCGGCCGCGGGCGAAACGTTGATGGGCGACGGCTTCGGCAGATTTCCGGGCGGGAAAGGCGCCAATCAAGCGGTCGCGGCCGCGCGGCTCGGCGGCGTCGTCGCGATGGCGGGCAAAGTCGGGCGCGACGCGTTCGGCGACGAAGGGATGGCGGTGCTGGCGGACAACGGCGTCGATACGGCGCACATGCGAAGGGATGACGTCGAGGCGACGGGCATCGCGTTGATCGTGGTCGAACGATCCGGCCAAAATCGGATCATCATCGCGCCCGGCGCGAACATGCGATATACGACGGACGAAGCGGACGCGTTGGAAGAGGCGATCCGAGGGGCCGACATGCTCGTCATGCAGCTAGAGATCGATCTCGCCGTCGTCGAGCGCGCGGCGGCGATCGCACAGAAGCACGGCGTGCCGGTGCTGCTCAATCCGGCGCCGGCGCGCCCGCTGCCCGCGGAGCTGCTGTCGCGCGTCGCGGTGCTGACGCCGAACGAAACCGAGCTCGAGCTGCTGACGGGGATGAAGGCGGACGGAATCGAGGCGGCGCAGCGGGCTGCGCGGACGCTGATCGATCTCGGCGTGAAGCACGTCGTCGTGACGCTCGCGGAACGAGGCGCGCTCGTATGCTCCGCGGAAGGGTGCGAGCATGTGGAAGGCTTCCCGGTGACGCCGGTCGATACGGTCGCCGCGGGCGACTCGTTCAACGGCGCCCTCGCCGTGAAGCTGGCCGAAGGGGCGTCGCTGCATGATGCGGCGAAATTCGCCAACGCCGTCGGCGCACTCGCCGTGACGAAGCAGGGCGCGATTCCGTCGCTGCCGACGCTGGCGGAGGTCGAGCGGTTCTTAACCGACCGGGAGAACGCGTAACGATGCGGGAAAACGCTGCCGCGGCGAAAAGGACGCGCGTCTCTCCGACGCCGAGGAAGAACGAATTCCCGATATATCTGCGCATATTGATGTTGTTCGCGGTCGGCTACGCGTTGTCGCATTACGCCAAGGCGGGCATCGCCGCGGCGTGCGCGGCCTTGGACGTCGAGGACGGCATGCGCGTCGTCTTATCGAGGTTCAGCGCGCTCGCGTACGCGTTGCCTTATTTGCTGGCGGCACCGCTTCGGCGGGAAGCGTTCCCGCTGCTGCGCGCCGGCGATTTCAGAGCGCCGGTCGCGTTCCCGTTCATTTGGCGGGGCAGAATCGATCCGACGTGGCGGGCGCTCGTCATTTTCGCCGCCGTATCGTCGGCCGGCTCCGGCTACTTCGTCGCGCGGCATCTCGGCGGACTCGAGCCGGGCGCGCTGCCCGCGCTCATCGGATACGGCGCGGCGTTCGCGCTGCTCAATTCCGCGATCGAGGAATTCGCGTGGCGGGGCGTCGCGTTAAGCCGGCAGGCCGCTTGGATCGGGGACGTGCGGGCGCTCCTCGTCAACAGCTTGCTGTTCGGTCTTTCGCATTACGATTTGGGCTTCCCGCTCGGGGTATGTCTCGCGTTCGCCGCCGGCGGCTTCTTCATGGGCGGCGCGGCGCTGCGCGCGGGCGGGATCGCCCCGGCCATTGCGATGCATTTGTTCATGAACCTCATTTTCGTCTTTAGCGGCATCATTTTTTCATAACTGCGAGACTGTGCGCCGCTCCCTCGTTTTGGGATGCGGCTCCCCGTCGTGTATGATGGAGGAAATGCATCGAGAATGGCGGGGAACTGAATTGCTGGAAGATACCGGAGAACGCATAATTCCGAAGCTGATGAAATCGATGAACGGGATGCTGCTCGAGCATCTCGCGCGCTATTATTTCGCGGCGCCGTACGTCAAGGGCAGGGTGCTGGACATCGCCTGCGGCGTCGGGTACGGCAGCCATATGACGGCGAAGGAACGCAAGCGGGAAGTGACGGAAATCGTCGCGGTCGACAACGACGCGGACGCCATTCAGTACGCGGAGCGGGAATATCATCATCAGAAAATCGCCTTCGTGCGCGGCGACGCGATGGATCCGGCGCTGCCGGAGCGGCTCGGCACGTTCGATACGATTCTCAGCTTCGAAACCGTCGAGCACGTGGAGGACGACCGCTTTTTCGTCGAACAGCTGGACCGGATGCTCCGCCCCGGCGGCACGCTCGTGCTGTCGAGCCCGTTCGGAAGGGGGCGCGGCCAGCCGACGAGCGAACCGTTCCATAAGCATCAATTGACGCCCGAACAATTTCGGGAGCTGTTCGCGCGGTACGGCGACGTGCAGTTTTATTACCAGCGGGGACCGACGTTCGAGCCGGCGCCGCGCGAAGGCGTTCGGTACTTCGTCGGGGTGGCGGTGTGCCGGAAATAACGTCAGCGATGCTGGGCGTAACGGCCTGCTTTGCTAACGGCCCGGATCGCTTCGATCTCCTCCGGGGCGAGCGGCCGCGCTTGCGCCGCCTCTAGGTTGCTGCGCAGCTGTTCGACCGAGCTGGCGCCGGGAATGGCGGTCGCGACGGCGGGATGCGCGAGCGAGTAGCGGATAGCCAAATGCGACAGGCGCCGCTCCTCTCCGGCGATGCGCCGCAGCTCTTCCCGAAGCGCGAGCAGCTCGTCTGCGCTGTAGTCCAAGTACGGCTTCTCCGGCCGTTTCGCCTCCGCGAGGGCGCCGCCGGCGAGCGGGCCGCGCGCGATTACGCTGATGCCGCGTTCCTTAAGCAGCGGAAGAATTTCCTCTTCGGCTCTCCGGTCGACGATGCTGTACTGGTTCATCACGCTGACGATATTCGACCGCTTCGCATATTCGCGCACGACGTTCGGGCGGATGGACGAGATGCCGTAGTACCGGATGACGCCTTCTTGCCGAAGCTCTTCGAACGCCTCGATCGTTTCGTCGATGGGGTCTTCGATCGTGCCGCCGTGCAGCTGGTACAGGTCAATGTAGTCGGTGCGCAGCCGCCTTAGACTCTCTTTGACGGCCGATCGGATATAGGCTTTGGACGGATCCCATACCCATCCGTCGGCGCCGGGCACGCGCCGGTTGCCGACCTTCGTGGCGAGCACGACGTCGGCGCGGCGCCCGGCGATCGCTTGGCCGACGAGCTCCTCGTTGCGTCCGGCGTCGTACAAATCGGCCGTGTCCAGAAAGTTGACGCCGAGGTCGAGCGCTTCGTGAACGATGGCGACGGCTTTCCGCTCGTCGGTGCCGATCGTCATGCACCCGAGCCCGATTTCGCTAACGTACAGCTCGGAAGAGCCGAGCCGATTTTTTTTCATCATCGCCGCATCCTTTCTTTGGAAAACTTCGAGATTAGTCCGACATGCTTTCTATTATGGAAAAACGGTTCCGCAAATACAAGCGAAAGGCGAGTGACCAGCATATGAGCGAAGAAAGCGTATATATCGTAACCGGCGCATCCCGCGGACTGGGGGAGGCGATCGCGGCCCGGCTGCTTGCGCCGGGAAACCGGGTGCTGTGCGTCGCGCGCACGCGGAACGAAGCGCTCGCGGGTAAAGCCGAGGCGGCCGGGGCGCGGTGCGATTGGTTCGAGCGCGATCTCGCGGCGCTGGCCGCGGCGAACGGCGCGGACGCCTTCATGCGCGAGCTGCTGGCCGGCGTCGATCTTGCCGCGCTGCGGCGCATCCGGTTGATCAACAACGCCGGCGTCGTCGAGCCGGTCGGGGCGGCGCACGAGAACGAGCCGGCGGACGTCGGCCGCCATCTCGCCGTCAACTTGACGGCGCCGATGACGTTGACCGCGGCGTTCCTCCGGCAGACGGAGGCGCTCGCCGCCGATAAGCGCATTATGCACATATCGTCCGGCGCCGGCAGAAATCCTTACGCCGGCTGGAGCGCCTACTGCGCCGCCAAAGCCGGGCTGGACCATTTCACGCGGTGCGTTGCGCTCGAGCAGGCGGCGCTGCCGAACGGAGCCAAGGTTGCCTCCGTCGCGCCGGGCGTCGTCGACACGGCGATGCAGGCGGTCGTGCGCGCGACCGCCCCGGAGCGCTTCCCGAACCGGGAGCGATTCGTCAAGCTGTATGAAACGGGGGGCCTAACCCCTCCGGCGGAAGCGGCGGAGCGGTTGGTCGCCTACCTCGAGCACGCCGCCTTCGGCGAGGAACCCGTCGCCGACATCCGGGAGTGGAAGGCGGAATAACTTCATAAGAACGAAAAAAGCCGACTTTCGTCGGCTTTTTTCTATTATTGCATCGTATTTTGCGAGCTTTGCTGCGCTTGCTGCGCGAGCTGCTGCGCCTGCTGGGCGGTTTGCTGCGCGGACTGCTGCACTTGTTGCGCCGCCTGCTGCGCCGATTGCTGGAACTGCTGCGAAAGCTGCTGCGCCTGTTGGATCGCCTGCTGCAGCTGCTGCTGCTCTTGGGCGCTCATTTGGCTGCTGAACGTATCGGACGCTTGCTGCAACTGCTGCTGCGCTTGCTGCAGCTGTTGTTGGGCTTGCTGAATTTGGTTCGGGTCGGCGCTCGCCTGCGCTTGCGTCAACGTTTGCTGCGCTTGCTGGGCGGTTTGGAGCGCCTGCTGGATTTGTTGCTGTGCTTGCTGTGTCAGCGGAATCAAACCTTTCTATACTTTGATGGGTGTCGAGACAATCGACAATACGTAGAATGCGAAAATGTTCCAAGGGTTATACCCATCTCCCGCAATAGACGATTCGGAGCAAAGGCGGCGGCGCGAATTTTATGTTTTGTCTACTGACAGAGGAGTGTCGCGCAAGCTCAACGCAAAGCCGCCGACGGCGAACGTCGGCGGCTTTTTCGACATGCAGCATTCAGTTGCGAATTACGCGTTCACTTTCAGTCGGATGACGTTCCACGACGCTTTGCCGAGCGACGCCTTCACCTTGGAGCCGTCGACCGAAGCGCCCCCGTTCGCGTGCGGCTGCACGGCGAACGGCGCACTCGCGGTGTTGCGCGCCTTCAGATCGGCATGCTCCAGCACGAGATGCTCGATCAAGGTGCAGGAGCCGAAGCTGCGGAGGTCCGCATCGAACTCGAGCGATTCCTCGAGATGGCGGTTGACGGCGAAAATCGTCACTTCCCCGTCCGCCTCGTTATGCACCGCGATCGACTCGAGATACGGCACGTCCGTAATTTCCTTCGTGTCGTATTTATCGGATTGGATCAGCGGAACGAGCGCTTGGCCCCGGCCGTATACGGACGCGTGCAGGTACGGGTAGTAAATCGTCTGCGCCCAAGCGCTGCCGCCGTTCTCGGTCATGATCGGAGCGATGACGTTGACGAGCTGCGCGAGGCATGCCATCTTCACGCGGTCGGCATGCTTCAGCAGGCTGATCAGCAAGCTGCCGACGACGAGCGCGTCTTCCATCGTATAGATGTCCTCGAGCTGCGGCGGCGCGATTTGCCACGGGTCCAGCTTTGTATCCTGCTCGCGGCTGTGGAACCAGACGTTCCATTCGTCGAAGCTGAGGTACATTTTCTTTTTACTGCGCTTCTTGGCCTTTACATAATCGCAGATCGCGGTGACGCTGTCGATGAATTCGTCCATCTGCAGCGAGCGCGCGAGGAACGTCGGCGTGTCGTTGTTCGGGTTGCCGTAATATTGATGGAGCGACAAAAAGTCCACGTGCTCGTACGTATGATCCAGCACGGTCGCTTCCCAATCGGCGAACGTCTTCATCGAGAGGTTCGAGCTGCCGCAGGCGACGAGCTCGATCGTCGGGTCCACCCACTTCATGACTTTAGCAGCTTCTTGGGCGACGCGCCCGTATTCGGCGGCTGTTTTCTGGCCGATTTGCCACGGGCCGTCCATTTCGTTGCCGAGGCACCACGTCTTGATCTTATGCGGCTCGCGGTAGCCGTGCTTGATGCGCAGGTCGCTCCAGTAGCTGCCGGACGGATGGTTGGCGTATTCCACGACTTGGCGCGCGTCGTCGACGCCCTGCGTGCCGAGGTTGATCGCCCACATGACGTCCGTGCCGGCGCGCTTCGCCCATGCGGCGAACTCGTTCATGCCGACGTAGTTCGGCTCGACGGTGCGCCAGGCGAGCTCGAGCCGCTTCGGCCGGTCTTCCACCGGACCGATGCCGTCCTTCCAATCGTAGCCAGAGACGAAGTTGCCTCCCGGGTACCGGACGATCGGCACGCGCAGCGCTTGGATGAGCCGGATGACGTCCTGACGGAAGCCCATGTCGTCCGCTTCGGGATGGCCGGGCTCGTAAATGCCTCCATATACCGCTCTGCCCAAATGCTCGATGAAAGAGCCGTACAGTCGGTCGTCGATCGCGCCGATGATAAAATCTTTGTCGACGATCATTTTCGCGGAAACCGTCATAGCAGTTGACCCTCCAATAAATTAATATTATTATAAATCCACAAAGAACCAATCTCTAAATATATTAAACGACAAACGCAGTCATTTCGCAATCATGTTTTTTGAAAAAAAGTGTGTCTGCGTTGAATTAATATATTTATAAATCGTTGAAGCGAACGGAGGGTCGGGCGAATGCCGATCAAAGCGAATACGGACCGGAAATGGCTGCCGCTCTACGAGGCGCTCGCGAGCGACGTGCGGCTGCGGGCGCTGGAGCTGCTGGCCGAGCGGCCGCATAATGTGAAGGAGCTGGCGGAGCGGCTTGGCCTCAGCGCGGCGATCGCGACGATGCACGTCCGCAAGCTGGAGCAGGCCGAGCTGATCGAGACGTCGCGCGTGCGCCGGGACGGGGGGACGCATAAGATGTGCGCTTTGAAAGAAGCCGCGATCGAAATCGAGCTGCCGTCGGCGCAGGCGTCGCCGTCGTATCGGGAGCAGACGATCCCGGTCGGGCATTTCACCGCGTTCGAGGCGTATCCGACCTGCGGGCTCGCGACGAAGGAGAAGCAGATCGGGCAGTACGACGATCCGCGCTATTTTCTCGATCCGGAGCGGGTGAACGCGGCGATCCTGTGGCTCGGGCGAGGCTACGTGGAGTATAAGACGCCGAACTATTTGCAGCCGGGGCAGACGCCGGTCGAACTCCGCATTTCGATGGAGATCGCCTCCGAGGCGCCCGGCGTGCGCGACGATTGGCCGTCGGACATCCGGTTTTCGCTGAACGGGGTGACGCTCGGCGTATGGACGAGCCCTGGCGACTACGGCGGCCACACGCGCGGCAAATATACCCCGGAGTGGTGGAGCAGCGGCATCAACCAATACGGGCTATGGAAAACGATCCGCGTGACGCGGGACGGCACCTATATGGACGAGGAGAGGTTGTCCGACGTGACGATTTCCGACGTCCGGCTCTCGGAGCGGTTTTGGACGCTGCGTTTCGCCGTCGACGACGACGCTGCGCATGTCGGGGGGATGACGCTGTACGGAGCCGGTTTCGGCAACGTCGACTCGGACATCCAACTCCGCGTCTACTACGAATAAGCGGCGGCAGCCGGGCGAATGCGCCCGGCCGTCCGCCGCGGCAAGGCTCGCCGCCGCCTCATTTCTTCTTTTTCTTCTTTTTCTTCCTTCCCTTCACCGTCAAACGATCCATCAAAAACTTCCCGTACTTCATCGGATTCTCGTACGTGCGGAAGAACGTCTTGGACAGCCCCGCTTTATGAAAGCTGTAGCGCTGGTCGCGGCAATTCATCTCGATGAAATACGGTTTGCCGCCGCGGTCGACCCCCATGTCCAGCCCGACGTCCGCGAGCTGCGGAAGCTTGCGGCCGAGCTCCTGCACGATGCGCAGCGACGTCTCCCGCACCGCCTCGGATACCGCGCCGGGATCCGGAAAGTCCCGCAGCAGCACGCTGCACCGTTCGACCGTGCCGCCTCTCGCGACGTTCGTCACGTGGCTGCCTCGGCGGGCGACTTTGCCGACCATACCGGTCACCTGCCATTCGCCCGTGCCGTCGCGCTGCACGGACACCCGGATGTCGAACGGGCGCCCCCGCCACCGGGCCAGCGGAATGCCGCTTTGGACCAAATACGACTTGCCCCGCGCAAGCCGCTTTAGCGCGGCGCGCGCCTTCGGACCCGACAGTTTGAGCGGTTTCCCGCCGGCCGGCATCCGGACGCGCCACGATCCGCCTTCGAGCCGCTTCGCGTTGGCGATGCCGATGCCGACGCTGCCGCGGCGCGGTTTGACGAACACGTCGCCGTACTGTTCCATCATCCGCTTCAGCGCTCCCTCGGAGAACGGCGCCGTATCCGGCAAATGCGCCGCGAACCGGCCGACCAGCAGCCGATGGATGCGGTATTTGGAGTACCGATTTTGCCCGTTGAACACGTACGCTTTCGCTTTGAGCCGCTTCAAGCGGGCGCGCTGCGCCTCGTTCGCGGGCATCGTCCGGTTGTGGACGACGGCGGGGATGCGGGCGGTCAGCGGCCGGACGCGGCCGGACGCGTACCGATACCCCCGCACGGTGCCGGACGGGAAGTCGAGACGGTTCAAACTGAAATAAATCGGGAGCATGCCGAGCGGAACGGCCGCGCGATGGTAAAACTTCAGCCGCTCGTGCCCGGATGTCCCTCGCTTCATGCGGCCGAGACGCCGCCGATCGATCAGGATGCCGATGTAGTTCGTCATGGTTCGCCTCCGTGCGCCCAGTTTGCCAAAATTCCCGGATGGAATAACATATCCGCTCGCGGACGATTGCGGAAGTGCATCTGCCTACCGGACGGCGGCGGAAGCGTCGGAAGGCTCGGTTTGCAACCGGCGCCGCTTGCGTTATGATACTAAGAAATCATTCGAGATGGAGCGAAACGCGCAATGAAACGGTTGCTGCAATGGCTCGCGGTCGCGCTGCGCCTGCAAAAAATACGAAGCCGCTTCCTCGCGGCCATGATCGCGCTGTCGCTGCCGCCGCTGTTCATCTTGGGCTACGTCTCCTTCGACGTGGCGAAACGGACGCTGACGGACGCGCAGGCGCAGACGAACTACGATCATCTGCGCACCTCGAGCGAGGTCGCGGATTTGCTGTTCCGCAACGTCGAAAACCTGCATCGGTCGATCGTGGTGAACGACGAGCTGCGCGACGATCTCCGCGACAGCGTCGCGGAACAGGACGACGCGAACGCCGACATCCGCGACCGGACGGCGCAGCGGCTGCAGCGGCTGATCAACGACAATTTCCTCGACACCCGCTTCGTCGACTCGGTTTGCTTGTTCGACCTCGATTTTCGGGCGTACTGCTTGTACCGTTCGGACGACGCGGGGCGGTACGAAGGCTCGGACAAGGAGCTGATCATTCCGCAGACCGAGTGGTACCAGGCGACGTTCGCGGCGCAAGGGCGAGTCGTTTATTTCAGCGAAGACGTGCTCGGCGAATCCGCGAACACGTTCTCGACCGTGAAACTGTTCCGGGACGCGGAGGACGTCAGCGGGCGGCCGATCGGCCTGCTGCTCGTCAACGTGTCGCGTTCGATCTTCGGCACCGTCTTCCGGGAGAGCGACCGGTTCGGTGCGAACGTGGCGCTCGATCCCGCCGGCGCCTCGGCTCGGCTCGTATACAGCAATTTGCCACCCGGCGCGACGCCGTCGATCGACGGACCGCTGGAAGCGGTCGTCGCCGGCTTTCGGAACGAGGGCTATCTGGTGACGCAAGTTCGCAACGAGACGACGAAGTGGACGTTCCTGCACCTTGTGAAATCCGAGGAGCTGCTCAAGCGGTCGAACGGCATTCGCTGGGCGACCACCGCCATCGCGCTCATCATCGCCGCGGTCGCGGTGCTAGCGTCTTACATCGTATCCGGCAGCATTACGCGGCCGCTCCTGACGCTGCGCAAAATGATGCTCGACTGGACGAAAGGGGAGCGCAGCTTCGGCGAGACGTTCCGTCAGGACGAGGTCGGGGTCATCGCGGAGACGTTCAAGCGCGTCGCCGTGGAGAACGAGGCGCTGACCGAGCGGCTCGTCCGCTCGGAGCTGAAGGAGCGCGAGGCGGAGCTCAGGGCGCTGCAGGCGCAGATCAAGCCGCATTTCCTGTACAACACGCTCGACTCGATCTATTGGATGGCGACGCTGCAAAACAACCATCAGGTCGCCCAAATGGCCGTATCGCTGTCCGAAAGCTTCAAGCTGAGCCTGAACAAAGGCAAGGAGACGATCCCCGTATATAAAGAGCTGAAGCATATCGAGCACTACATGACGATTCAAAACATCCGGTACAACAACCGATTCGAATATGCGTGCGACGTGGACTCCGCCGTCATGGGCATGGACATCCTTAAGCTGCTGCTCCAGCCGCTCGTCGAGAACGCGATTTACCACGGCCTCGAGCCGAAAGTGGGGAACGGCCGTATCGCGCTGACCGGCAAGCAGGACGGGGAGATGCTGGTGTTCACGGTCGAGGACGACGGGGTCGGCATGGAAGACACGAACGTGACGGAGCGAGGATACGGCCTCAGCAACGTGCGCGAACGGCTGAGCTTGTATTACGGCGACAGCAGCTCGCTTACCGTCGAGAGCGCCGCCGGCCGGGGCACGAAAGTGACGCTGCGATTCGATCCGCGGCGGACCAAGGAGGAACCGAACGATGCGTAAAGCGGTCATTTTCGACGACGAATATATCGTGCTGCAGGGGCTGCAGGCGATGATCGATTGGAAGAAGCACGGCATCGAAATCGCAGGCACGGCGGGCGACGGGGCGGCCGCCCTCGCCGTCGTGCGCGAGAAGCGCCCCGATATTATCTTGACCGACATCCGCATGCCGGGGATGGACGGGCTCGAGCTGATCGAGCGGGTCATGCAGGAGGCGCCGGACACGTACACGATTGTCTTCAGCGGCTTCAACGAATTCGAGTACGTCAAGCGGGCGATCAGCCTCGGCGTGGCCGATTATTTGGAGAAGCCGATCACGATCCAGACGATCGAGCAGGCGGTCGCGAAAATGACGGGACGGCTCGCGAAGCGGGAGGAGCAGCGCCAGGAGTTGCTGGAGAAGGCGACGTGGGAGCTGCTGCTGTCGGGCGGGACCGCGGAAGCGAGCTGGCGGGAGAAGTTCGGGCCGCGCG
Organism: Paenibacillus sp.; assembly: GCF_035645195.1. Taxonomy (NCBI): domain Bacteria; kingdom Bacillati; phylum Bacillota; class Bacilli; order Caryophanales; family Paenibacillaceae; genus Paenibacillus; species Paenibacillus sp. Next base: position 54,448 of record NZ_DASQNA010000031.1, read on the forward strand.
CCGAGCGGGTCGTCGGCGCGACGGTGCTCGCCGCTGCGGCCGATTTCGCGCTGCCCGACGACCCGCTGCGAGCGGCCGTGCCGCTGCGCAGCGGCGAGGAGCGGCTGTGCGCCGTGTTCCATTACGAGCCGCCGACGCACGAGTTCTGGGGGCATGTCGAGAACGCGGCGGAGCAGGCGGCGGCGCCGATCGGCGCCGGCGGCACGCACGCGTCGCCGGCTGCGGCGGCGGCGAGCTACCGCGAAGCGCAGCGCGCGCTGCGGGCGGCCCGCTTCCTCGAGCATCGCGGCTTGATGCGCTTCGAGGAGCTCGGCGCGCTCATGACGGCGCCGCAGGGGCTCCCGGAGCGGGAGGAGGCGATCGTGCTCGGGCTGCGCTCGGGCAATCGGGAAGCGTTCTACGCGCAGGTCGAGCGGTTCGTCGAGTGGCTCCGCGCCGAGAAGCTCGATCCGCACGTGATGGAGCGCGAGATGCTGCGGTGCGTGTATATGATGCAGCGGGCCGCGAGCGAGGACGGGCACGAACCGGCCGGAGAGTCGGATCTCGCTCATGTGGAAATTCGCGAGACGGCGAACAAAGACGAGTTGATCTCCTGGTTCCGCAAACAGGTCGACCGCGTCGCCGAGGGCGCGTTCCGCCACCGCGAGCATACGAAGGAAGCCGTCGTCGAGCGGGCGCGGCGTTACATGGAGCAGCATTGCGGCAAAGACGTATCGCTGCAGGAAGTGGCCGATCACGTCGGCATGAACTCCAGTTATTTGAGCGTGTTGTTCAAGGAAGTGATGGGGGAATCCTATATCAAATACTTGACGCGCTACCGGATGGAGCTGGCGAAGACGATGCTCCGGCAAGGCCTGAAAGTGAACGAGGTCAGCGAACGGGTCGGGTACCATACGTACCGTCATTTTTCCGAGGTGTTCAAGAAGTTCGCCGGATGTTCGCCCGGCCAATACCGGGATCTAAAAAATACGGACACGTAACAAAAAAATGACGCACTGCCTCGTGAATGCGGTTGCATGTACAATCAAGTCAACAAGGAGCGACACGCTCATTGATTCACGACAGGCAGGGGGATATACAGATGAAACGAATGAATTCGAAAGTCATTGCCTTGCTGTGCGGCACGGCGCTTACGGCAGGGTTGTTGAGCGCGTGCGGCGGCGGAAGCGCCGGCGGCGATTCGACGGCTTCGGAAGGCGGCGAGGCGGCTCCGGCGCCCGCGGCGGAAAACGTCACGCTTACGCTTCTCGTCGACAACACGCAGGATTCCGTCAACGTCGCGAAGGCGCTCGAAGAAGCGTTCGAAGCGAAGCAGCCGAACATCGACATCGAGGTAGAAACGCGTCCGGGCGGCTCGGAAGGCGATAACATCGTCAAGACGCGCCTCGCGACGGGCGACATGACCGACGTATTTTTCTATAACTCCGGTTCGCTCATGCAAGCGCTGCTGCCGGAGCAAAATTTGGTCGACCTGACGAACGAGCCGTTCCAAGCGAACGTCATCGACTCGTTCAAGCCGACGGTGACGTTCAACGGCAAAATTTACGGCGCTCCGGCCGGCTCCACGATGGGCGGCGGTTGGTTTTACAACAAAAAAGTGTACGCCGACCTCGGCCTGTCTGTGCCGACGACATGGGCGGAGCTGATCGCGAACAACGAGAAAATCAAGGCCGCGGGCATTACGCCGGTCATCGGCGCGTACAAAGATTCCTGGACGTCGCAGCTCGTCGTCTTGGCGGACCAATACAACGTGCAGGCGGGCGCGCCGACGTTCGCCGACGAGTTCACGGCGAACAAAGCGAAATTCGCGACGACGCCGGCGGCGCTGCGCAGCTTCGAGAAGCTCGGCGAGCTCGCGGAGAAAGGCCATATGAACAAGGATTATCTCGCTACGGCCTATGACGCGGGCATGAAAATGCTGGCGGAAGGAACGGGCGCGCATTTCCCGATGCTCACGTTCGCCATTCCGGCGATCGCGCAAAACTATCCGGACAAAATCGACGATATCGGCTTCTTCGCGCAGCCGGGCGACAGCGCCGACGACAACGGTCTTACGATTTGGATGCCGGGAGCGGCGTACATTTACAAAAACACGGAGCATCTCGAGGAAGCGAAGCAGTTCGTCGCGTTCGTCGCTTCGGCGGAAGGCACGGCGGCTATGGCGACCGTATCGAAGCCGCAAGGTCCGTACCCGATCGTCGACGCCGAGATGCCGGAAGACATTCCGCAAGTCGTGAAAGACATGCTGCCTTACTTCGAAGCGAACAAGACGGCGCCGGCGCTCGAATTCGTCTCCCCGATCAAGGGTCCGAACCTGCCGCAAATTACGGTCGAAGTCGGCGCAGGCATCAAATCGGCGATCGAAGGCGCGGAAGCGTACGACCGCGACGTCGAGAAACAGGCGAAGCAGCTCGGTCTCGAAGGCTGGTAAACCGAAACTTTTCATGCAGAAATGAAGCGGATCGGCCCTGCCCTTGGCGGGGCCGATGCCCTTCTTAGATAGGAGAGGAAAAAGATGCCGAACATTTTTAAGAAAACGTATTCGTACGGTTTCCTGGTGCCTGCCGCCATCGTCTATTTCGTGATCTTTTTGCTGCCTACGCTCATGAGCTTCTTCTTCAGCATGACGCGGTGGAGCCTGATCGAGTGGGAGTTTATCGGATTTGAAAACTTCATTATGTTTTTCCAAGAAGATTCGCTGCGCATCGGCTTTCAAAACACGTTCGTATACGCGCTCGTCACTTGCACGTTGAAGGTCGTCTTCGGTTTGCTGCTCGGCGTCCTGCTGACGTCGAAGCTGCGCACGAGCGGGTACTTGCGCTCGGTCATTTTCTTCCCGACGCTCGTCTCCACGATCGCCGTCGGCATCGCCTTCAGCGTCATGATGCATCCGACCCAAGGCCTCATTAACCAAACGCTCGCGGCGATCGGCATCATCGGACCCGACTGGCTCGGCGACACGCGCATCGCGCTGCTCTCCGTCGCCATGGTCGACGTATGGAAGGGCGTAGGATTCGCGACGGTCATCTTCATGGCCGGCATTTTGTCCATTCCCGAAGAATATTACGAAGCGCTGTCGATCGACGGCGGCAACGCCTTCCATAAGTTCTGGAACATTATCGTGCCGCTGAGCCGCCCCGCGATGAATTCCGTCATCATCCTCGCGTTCATCGGCGGCCTCCGCTCGTTCGACCTTGTGTGGGCGATGACCCGCGGCGGTCCCGGCTTTACGACGGACCTGATCGCTTCGATCATTTATAAGCAATATCAGGGCGGATTCTACGGCTTATCGACGGCCGGCAACGTCATCCTGTTCGTCTTCGTTTCGGCGTTGGCGTTCCCGCTCTATATGTATTTGAACCGCAAGGAGGTAGACCTATGAGCAAAGGCACGCGCAAATTTACGCTCGAATCGATCGCCGTCCTATTTACGATCGTCGTGTTCTGGGTCCCTTTCTACTTCGTATTTTTAACGGCGGCGAAGGACGCGAAGCAGGCGTCGCTGCTCGATCTGTCTTGGCCGTCGCAATTCCGCATCTGGGAAAACATGCAGGAGGTCGTCGCCGCGCGCGATTTCATGCTGCTTCGGGCGTTCTGGAACAGCACCGTGTTGACGGTGCTCTCGATCGTCGTGCTCGTTGCCATTTGCGCGATGGCCGGCTACGTGATCCAGCGCCGTTCGTCCCGCGCGACGCCGGCGATCAACTTCCTCATCCTGGCCGGGCTCATCATCCCGCCGGCGATCGTGCCGACGATTTGGGTGCTCGACGGCATCGGCTTGTTCAAGACGATGACGGGGCTCGTGCTCGTTGAAGTGGCGCTCGGCTTCCCTTTTACAGTATTGTTATATAAGGGGTTCATGGTAGCGATTCCACGCGAAATCGACGAAGCAGCTCTCATGGATGGTGCAAGCGGTTTCACTTTGTTTTGGCGCATCATCTTCCCGCTGCTGCAGCCGGTGACGGCGACGGTCATCGTCATTTCCGCGGTCAGCATCTTCAACGATTTTACGAATCCGCTCTATTTCTTGCCGGGGGCGAAAAACGCGACCGTGCAGCTTACGCTCTACAACTTCCAGAGCCAATTCGTCACGCAGTGGAATTTGCTGTTCACGAACATCCTGCTCATCACGATTCCGCCGCTTGTGCTGTTCTTGTTTTTCAACAAAAAGATCGTATCCGGCATGACGGCCGGCTCGGTCAAAGGCTAAGGGAGAGGGTTTTCGGATGACAGAGTTACTGGTTACGGCATTGACGTGCGAATATCGCACGAACCCGATGGGCATCGACGCGGCGTCGCCCCGCTTCGGATGGCAGCTGCGGTCGGACCGCCGCGGCACGGTACAGAAGGGGTACCGGTTGGTCGTCGCCGAGGCGTCCGCCGGCTTCGAAGCGCCCGTATGGGATACGGGTACTATCGAGTCGGACCGCTCGGTTCAAGTCGCGTACGAAGGGCCGGCGCTGCAGCCGCGGACGGCGTATGCATACCGCGTGAAATTATGGGACGGCGAAGGCCGCGAATCCGAATGGAGCGAAGCCGCTTCGTTCGAGACGGGGCTGATGGGCGGCGCCTGGCAGGCGGAGTGGATCACCCCGGCCGCCGACGCGATCGACCCCCAGACGGAAGCATCGTTCCTGCTGCGGAAGGCGTTCGAACTGCGCGGCGGCATCGTCTCGGCCCGCGTTTACGCGACCGCGGCCGGCGCGTACGAGCTGTACGTCAACGGGCAGCTCGCTTCCGAGGACGTGCTTGCGCCGGGCTGGACGTCGTACCACAATCGCCTGCAGTACCAAACGTACGACGTCACGGCGCTCGTCCGGGAAGGCGGCAACGGCATCGGCCTCCTGCTCGGGGACGGTTGGTACCGGAGCGGCATCGGGTTCGAGGGGAAAAATTTCAAATACGGCGAACGGCGCGCCGCGCTTGCGCAGCTGCACGTCCGGTTCGCGGACGGCAGCGAAACCGTCGTCGCGACGGACGGCACATGGAAGGCGTCGACCGCGCCGGTCGTCTACTCGACGATATACCACGGCGAGACGTACGACGCGCGGCTAGAGCAGGACGGCTGGAGCGAATCGGGCTTCGACGACGCCGAATGGGCGGCCGTCGAGCGGTATGAGCCTGCCGTCGGGACGATCGTCGCGCAGGAGAACTGGCCGACGCGCGTCACGGAGACGCTCGCGCCGATCGCCCAGTTCGTGACGCCGGCGGGCGCGCTCGTGCTCGATCTCGGCCAAAATATGGTCGGACGGATGCGCTTCACGGTGAAGAACGCGCCGGCCGGAACGACGATCACGCTCCGCCACGCGGAAGTGCTGGACAAGGACGGCAACATTTATTACGGCAACCTGCGCCCGGCGAAGCAGATCGTGAAGTACATCGCCAAGGGCGCGGCGGAAGAAACGTACGCGCCGCATTTTACGTTCCAAGGATTCCGGTACGTGCAGGTCGAGGGGTACCCGGGCCAAGAGAACGGGCTGCCGCTCGAGCTGTTCGCCGGCGAAGTGCTGCACTCCGACATGCCGCGGACGGGCGAGTTCGAATGCTCCGACGAGCGCGTCAATCAGCTGCAGCGCAACATCCAGTGGGGCCAGCGGGGCAATTTCCTCGACGTGCCGACGGACTGCCCGCAGCGGGACGAGCGGTTAGGGTGGACCGGCGACGCGCAGGTGTTCATCGGCACGGCGCTGTTCAACTTCCAAGGCGGGCCGTTCTTCACGAAGTGGCTGCGCGACATGCAGGCCGAGCAGCTGCCGAACGGCGGCATTCCGTTCGTCATTCCGGACGTCGTCGGCGGCGACAGCTCGGCGGCGTGGGGCGACGCGGCGGTCATCTGCCCGTGGACGACATACCTTTATTACGACGACCTTCGGCTGCTCGAAGAGCAGTACGGCATGATGAAAGGCTGGGTCGAATACATCCGCTCGCAGGGCGACGACGAATTTTTGTGGAACACCGGCTTCCATTTCGGCGATTGGCTCGCGCTCGACGCGAAAGAGAACAGCTGGGTCGGCGCGACGCCGCGCGATTTGATCGCGACCGCATATTACGCGTACTCGACGCGGCTCGTGCGCGACGCGGCGGCGGCGCTCGGCAAACAGGAAGACGCGGCGGCGTACGGCGCGTTGTACGACAACGTCGTGCGCGCGTTCCGCGACGAATTCGTCTCGCCGAACGGCCGCATCGCGTCGCCGACGCAGACGGCGCACGTGCTCGCGCTCGCGTTCGATCTCGTCGACGAGCCGATGAAATCCCGCGTGGCGAGGGATTTGAACGACCTCGTCGTGGACAACGACTACCATTTGACGACGGGCTTCGTCGGCACGCCGTATTTGTGCTTCGCGCTGTCGAACAACGGTTACCATGACACGGCGATGAAGCTGCTTCTTCAAGAAAGCTACCCGGGCTGGCTGTACTCCGTCAGCAAGGGCGCGACGACGATCTGGGAGCATTGGGACAGCATTAAGCCGGACGGCTCGTTCTGGAGCGACGACATGAACTCGTTCAACCATTACGCGTACGGCGCGATCGGCGAATGGATGTACCGCAAGGTCGCCGGCCTCGATATGGATGCGTCCGTCCCGGGCTTTAAGCGTCTTCGCTTCGAGCCGCTGTTCGGCGCGGGCAAGCTGACGCACGCGAGAGCGGCGCACGAAACGATGTACGGCGCCGCGGAATCGGCGTGGCGGGTCGACGGCGCGCGCATCGAAGTGCGCATCCGGGTGCCGGCCAACGCGACGGCGGAGGTCGTCCTGCGCGGCGCGGCGGCCGCCGGGACGACCGAGAACGGCGCGCCGGTATCGGATGCGGCAGGCGTGACGGTCGTTCGCGAAACCGAGAACGGGCTCGTTCTGAACGTCGGGTCGGGCGAGTACGCATTCGCGTACGAGAACGCGGATTTGTTCCGCGTAACGTTCACGGAGCACTCCAAGCTGTGCGACGTGTTAAGCGATCCGCGCGGAGAAGCGCTGGTCAAGCAGCACGTGCCGGAGCTGTTCCAAGGGCCGGCTATCAACTTCGTCTCCAAAAGCAGCTTAAAACAAATCGCCGAGAACGGCATGCTGCGCGTGCCGAAAGAGAGCATCGCGAAGCTCGTCGAAGCGCTCGCGCAGGCATAATTCCTTTATGCAATCAGGTTAGGCAACGAACGGGAAGCGGGGAAACGCGAATGAATGAACAATGGGTCGAACTCGCGGAGCGGCTGACGCCCGCGCTGCATGAAACGAAAGCGGCGCCGAAGCGCCTCGTCGAGGTCGCGGCGGACGCGGATGCGTTCCAAGGGTGGCGGATGGAGCCGGCCTGGGACGTCGAAGAGCTGCGGAACAAGACGTTCGGCAAAGGCGAGAGCTTCACGCTGGACTTCGGCGACCACTGCGTCGGGTACGTGTCGTTCGCCGTCGACTCCGCCGGCAGCCCGCAGGACGCGCCGCTCAAGCTGAAGCTGACCTTCGGCGAAATGCCTTGCGAAATCGGGGAAAATTTCGCCGATTACGACGGCTGGCTCAGCAGCTCGTGGCTGCAGGAAGAAACGATGTACATCGACGTGCTGCCGGCGATCGTGCGGATGCCGCGCCGGTACAGCTTCCGGTACTTGAAGGTGGAAGTGGTCGACGCTTCGCGCAAGTATACGGCGACGTTTTCGGATTTCGTCTGCGTCTCGGTGTCGTCGGCCGACCGGAGCGCCGTGCCGCCGCTGCCGGCGGACGTGCCGGACGATCTGCGGACGATGGACCGCATCGCCTTGAAGACGCTCGAAGACTGCATGCAGACGGTGTACGAGGACGGCCCGAAGCGGGACCGCCGCCTCTGGATCGGCGACCTGCGGCTGCAGGCGCAGGCGAACTACGTGACGTTCGGCGATCGGGATTTGGCGCGGCGCTGTCTGTATTTGTTCGCGGGCATGCCGCTGCCGAACGGCGCGGTAAGCGCGTGCGTGTTCGAAACGCCGAAGCCGCATGCCGACGACATTCATTTGTACGACTATTCTCTGTTTTTCGCCGCTTGCCTGCACGATTACTACGAAGCGACGAAGGACCGCGAGACGCTCGAAGAACTGTGGCCGGTCGCGCTGCGGCAGCTGCGAATCGGCGTCGAGCGGCTCGACGCGCGCGGCGTCGTGAAGGACGACCCGTCGTGGTGGTGCTTCATCGATTGGGTGGAGGGGCTGAACAAGCAGGCGCCGGCGCAAGCCGTGCTCATTTATAACCTTCGCCGCGGTCTGAAGCTGGCCGAGCTCGTCGGCGCGCCGGAAGCCGGCAGGATCGCGGAACAGCTGCAGCGGGCGCTGGACGCGGCGCTCGCCCACTTGTGGGACGCGCGGCTCGGCGCGTTCGTCTCCGGCGAAGAGCGGCAGGTGTCCTGGGCGTCGCAGGTATGGATGGCGCTCGCCGAAGCGCTGCCGCGGGAGGAGACGGCGGCGCTGTTCGATCGGCTGCACGCCGCGCCGCCGGCCGTCGGCATGAATACGCCTTACATGTACCACCATTACGTCGAAGCCTTGTTTTTATGCGGCCGAACGGAGAAGGCGTGGGAAGAGGTGCGGGCGTATTGGGGCGAAATGGTTCGCGACGGCGCCGACACGTTCTGGGAGGCGTACAATCCGAACGACAAAAAGTTTTCGCCGTACGGCAGCAACGTCATCAACAGCTACTGCCACGCGTGGAGCTGCACGCCGACGTATTTCGTGCGCACGTATTGGGGGAATTGATTGCCGCAGACCGAAGTCTGTCCTATAGTGGTAACAGGCTGAATATTTGCGGAAATCGAGGTGCGGACAATCGAGTGGAACCGAAATATTGCATGTCTTGCGGACAACGGCTGGAACGCCGGGATATCGACGGAACGCCGCGGGACGCTTGCCCGTCATGCAGCTTCGTGCATTGGGGCAATTACAGCGTCGGCGTCGGCGCGCTCGTCGTGAGAGAGGGCAAGGTGCTGCTCGTTCGCCGGGCCCAGGAGCCGGGACGCGGCTACTGGACGAATCCGGGCGGGTATATCGAGCAGCTCGAGCCGATCGAGGACAGCATCGTGCGGGAAGTGTTCGAGGAAAGCGGCGTGCGCGCTTCCGTGAAGAGCGTCGTCGCCGTGCGCGACCAGCCGCGCGCCGTCCACAACGTCTACATCGCTTTCGCGATGGAATACGTAAGCGGGGAGCCGACGCCGGACGGCGTGGAGGTCGACGCGGCCGGATTTTACGGCCTCGAAGAGATGTCCGGCATGAACGTCGCGCCGTTCACGCGGTGGCTCGTCGACGTCGCCCTGCGCGGGGCGTCGGAAGGACTGCGGCCCGACCGGGAGCCGATCGCCGCTTTCGGCGGATTCGGATTCCGCGTGTGAAACTATGAAAAAGGAGAGTCCTGCGGGACTCTCCTTTTTCATAGTTTTCATGAAACTTTTACTAACCTTTACAATCCGGTCAAACCGGTACGGTCCGGGGGACGCAGCCCCGGGAATCTGGCATTCTGAATGTCCGTAATAGACAGCCACAGGTTACGCATGCAGTCCGTGTCGCGTATGTACGACGCGATCTGATACAGGGTATGCAATCCTCCGATTGCTTGATCTTTGCCGGTCACGCCTCTGAAGTAGTTATCCAGTATTCTTTCTTTTTCCCGATGGATGAACCACAATGCCTGCTGCCGAACCCTGCCTTCAACGAAGCCCGTGACGATATTTTCCAAACCCATTCCCCTTCCTTCATCTGCTTGCCCGGTGGAAAAGCGGTACATGGACTATCATACACGGGTTTGGTTGCGAAGGTTGTCGAACGTCGTTGTCGATTCTCCATTTTTTGGGTCGTGAAATGTAAGCGCGTTACTCGACGGTTTGTGATACCGCTTTCAAATAAAATCGGTTATGATATGGGGAAGCAACGACTACATGAGACCAAGGGAGGGAGCATCGACATGACCGCCGCCTCACTGCCCGTATCCGCGGATGCGTTGATCCGCAAGCTGCAGCATCCCGCGCGCAAAATCCGCATGGTGCTCGACACCGATACGTTCAACGAAATCGACGACCAATTCGCTGTCGTGTATGCGCTCACGTCCCCGGACGCCGTCGAGGTCGAGGCGCTGTACGCCGCGCCGTTCTTCAACGAGCTGTCGTCAGGACCGGCCGACGGCATGGAGAAAAGCTACCAGGAAATCCTGCGCATCCTCGGTCTTCTCGGCCGCACGGACGTGCCCGCGTACCGGGGCTCGACGTCGTATTTGCCGAAGGAGGGCGGAGGCTTCGTCGACAGCGACGCGGCCCGGAATATCGTGCAGCGGGCGATGGCATCCGACCCGACGAACCCGCTGTACGTCGTCGCCATCGGCGCGATCACGAATATCGCATCCGCGCTCCGGATGGAGCCGGCCATCGCGGACCGCATCGTCATCGTTTGGCTCGGCGGGCATTCGTTCCAATGGCCGAACACGAAGGAATTCAACTTGTACCAGGATATCCCGGCCGCGCGCACCGTGTTCGATTCCGGGGCGCCGGTCGTGCTCGTGCCGTGCATGGGCGTCGCGTCGCATCTGCAGACGTCGCTGTCCGAAATTCGCGATTACGTGAAAGACGCGGGCCCGATCGGCGAATACCTGTACGGGACGTACCGCAATTGCGCGAAAGATCATTTCGCCTACACCCGCGTCATTTGGGACATCGCGACGATCGCCTGGCTCGTCGACCCGTCTTGGGCGCCCAGCATCGTCGCGCCGAGCCCACGCGTCTCGGACGACGGCCGCTGGATCCCGGATCCGACGCGGCATCCGATTCGATACGTGTACCATCTTCACCGCGACCCGATTTTCCGCGATCTGTTCCAGAAAATCGCGACCGCGGGCGGCGGATGACGCCGAGGCGGAGCTATTACGACGTGGCGCTCAGCCGTTTCCGGTACTGCATCGGCGACAGGCCGACCGCTTTGCCGAACACTTTGCTGAAATAACGAGCATCTTGGTATCCGACCATCTCGGCGACCTCCGCCACGGAGAGCCCTTCGTTCGCGAGCAGCGTCTGGGCATGCTCGATGCGAACGGATTCGACATAGTCCGACACGTTCAAGCCATACTCCTGCTTGAATTTCCTTGATACATATTCCCGGCTGATGAAAAACTGTTCCGAGAGCGACTGCAGCGACAAATCTTGGTCGTAGCGGCTGTCGATATATTTTTTGATGTCCGCGATGATGCTTTGCTCGTTCCGCTGCTTGCGGTGCAGCACCGACGCGAAGGCGACGCAGCTAGCGACCAGATCCCGTTCCCATACGTCCAGCGCCAAGACGCCGTCGTTCTGCAGCGGGAAGAAGCCGTTGCGAGAAGACGAGAACTCGAGATCCTCTTCGTCGGGGAACGTCTCTTTCAGCAAGTACGTCTTCATGAGATGATATTCGCTGCGCCATTGGTCGAGCTGCTCGAGCGTGATGGCGCCGAGCTGCCGGACGGCGTCGACCCAGGCGCGGACGGCGGCTTCGATGCGCTCCGGCTCGTTGCTCTTGATGGCGAGGGAGATGGCGGTGCTGTAATCGGCGAAAAACAGCGCCGGCTGCGCCGCCTCGTCCTGCTCGCCGTACACGCGCACGGGGAATCGCGCCGACAGGAAGTCGCTGTGCCGCAGCGCCTTCTTCGCTTCCTTGTACGCGTCCGCGATGCCTTCGGGGAACGCCGCCTCGAGCGACACGCCGATGCGGAACGATGCCTGCAGCACGTTGCGCAGCGCCTCGTGCATGCGGGACGCCAGCGCCTCGAACCGGTCGGTGCCGTCCCAGGCGATAAGCACGATCTCGTTATCCTTGCCGAGATGACGGAACGCGTAGCCGCTCGGAGGGACGCCGAACAGCTCGTTGCACACGTTCGTTAAGATGAAGAACAGCAAATCCATATTCGAGCCGAACTTCTCGATCAACAGCTCCGGCAGCGCGTCCGCGTTGAGCACCGCGACTCGGGCGCGGCTCCGCGCGCCGAGTCCGAACTGCTTGTGCAGTTCGTCGAACGACGGCGATTTGCGGCTTGGCGAAGACACCAGGCTGCTGAACTGTTTGTCCCAGTAAATCGGCTTGATCCGGTTCATCTCGATCAATTGCTGCACCGTCTGCCGGCGTTCGGCTTCCTCGCGCTGCCAAGCCTCGATCGCGCTCTCGAACGCGGTCACGATTTCGCCTCGATCGATCGGCTTCAGCAAATAATCGGAACCGCCGTATTTCAGCGTATGTCGGACGTATTGGAAATCGTCGTGGCCGCTGATGACGATCGTTTTGCTGTCCGGGGCGTGCGACTCGAGCCACTCGAGCAGCTGCAGGCCGGATTTGCGCGGCATCAGCAGATCGGTGAAAATAATCTCCGGCTTTTCGCGCTCCACGATCCGCTCCGCCTCTTCGCCGTCGGCCGCTTCGAATATGTCGGTCACCGGATATTCATGCCAAGGAATGAGCAGCCGAATGGACTGCCTTACGTCTTCTTCGTCGTCGACGATCAAAATTTTCATGCTGCATGCTCCTCTTTGTCGGTAGGAATCCAAAGCGTTACGATTAAGCCGTGCGGTTCGCGGTTCGCGACGTCGATCCGCGCTTCGCGATGAAAGTACAGCTGCAGCCGTGAAAGCACGTTCAGCAGCCCGATGCTTCCTGCGTCGGTCGCCGCCCAGTCCGGCCGGGCGCGCAGCCGTTCGGTAAGCTCGCGCAGCCGTTCGGGCTCCATGCCTCTCCCGTTATCCTCGACCTCGATCCGCACCCCGCGGTCCGTCCGCTCGACGCGGATCCACATTTCGCCCGCGCCCCCCTGTTGATCGAAGCCGTGCTTAAAATAATTTTCCACGAGCGGCTGCAGCGTCATTTTCGGAATGTGCACCCGCTTCGCCTGCTCGTCGATGTCCAAATGGATGTTCAAATGCTGCTTAAACCGCTGCTTCTGCAGCTCCAAATAGGCCGAAATATGTTCGATCTCCTTCGACAGCGGCACGATGCTGTCGTTCGTGTTCATCGTATACCGCATCATTTTGCCGAGCGACGACGTTAAATCGTAAATGCGGGGAACGTTGTTTTGCAGCGCCAGCGTGCCGATCGACTGCAGCGTATTATAGATGAAGTGCGGGTTGATTTGGGCTTGCAGCGCCTTCAGCTGATTGTCCTTGTTGGCGAGCTCAAGGCGGTATTCCTTCATGATCAAATTGTCGATCGTGTCGACCATGTTTTTGATGGTATGCGTCAATATCCCGATTTCGTCCGCGCTCGTCGCGTCGATGTCGAGCTTCATTTGCCGCACCTTCATTTTTTTGACGGAGGTGATCAGCTGTTTGATCGGCAGCGTCAGCCGGAACGAAATGTACATCGTGGCCGCCAGCACGACGACGAGCGACAGCAGAATGACCGTCGCGTTAATCCGGAACAGCTGCGCGGCGGATTGGTACAGCGCCTCGTTCGGAATGCGTTTCGCTAAAATCCATTTCGTGCCAAGCGTGTCGATCGTTTCATACAGCGTTATGCCGCGAAATCCGCCAGAGTTCCATTCGAAATGGCCCGAGGAAGACGTCAGCTCCCGCAGATGCTCGGCCCAATCGTCGTCGAGCGTTCGCCCGATCAGCTCCTGGCGGGAGGAGTAGACGACATTCATGCGCTCGTCCAGCAAATAAATATCCTCCGAGCCTTTCACGTACAACAAATCGCTGATGTTGGCGATCGACTGAAGGCGGAAGTCGATGGAGACCGTCCCGATCAAATCCTGGAGCGGCGTTTTGTAAATCGGGCGGTGCAGCGTCATGACAAGGTCGGACGGCGTCGCGGGCGATCCCGGCATCCCGTAGCTTTGCGCCGGATGCGGAGGCTCGATGACCGGGTCCACTTTGTTTTCGGGCAGCCGCAGTCGTTCCGCCGGATCCTCCGCGTCCGCGGATCGTTTCAGAAAACCGTTTAAAATCAAATACGAGTCGTCGTTGCGGCGCATATACAAATGCACCTGCAAAATGTCTTTATGCGCCGTCGAAATCGAGTTGAGCGCGCTGTACAGCTGCTTGTCGGTTTCGAACGTCGTGCGCCCGTCGGCGACGATGTTGTACAAGCTGTTTTTTTCCTGCAAATTTTTGTATACCGACAGCGAAATGTGATTCATCAGTTCGAGGTATTCGACGATGTTGACTTTGCCTTGGTAAACGGTGTGCGAGTTTTCGCGAATGAATTCGCGTTTCAGCGATTCCCGGGTGTAAACGTAGGAGATCAAGATCGAAGCGGACATCGGGATAATGATCGCCAAGAGGAGAAAGACGATCAGCTTATTGCGAAGACTGCCAGTAAGAAGCTTCATCCAAACGTTCCCTCCGATTCCTGCGCGGATGCATAAACGTCAATATATTACACAAAATAGGTCACAATCGGCTGTATTTCGCCGGTCCGGCGCTCTTCTATAATAGCAGAAAACGGATGTTTGCGTCTTCACGACGGGGGAGAGGAACTCTATGCAAAATCGAATGAACCGTTCGGGTTGGTTGGAATACGGCGTATTCGTCGGTCCGGCTTTTCTGTTTTTCGGCGTGATCGTGATCGTGCCGTTCCTGATGAGCATGTATTATTCGCTTACGGATTGGAACGGAGTCAGCTCGACCGTCAAGTTCGTCGGGCTCGAAAATTTCAGAAAAATATTGATGCAAGACGAACTTTTCCGGAAAGATTTTTGGTTTACGATCCGCTTCACGGTCGTGTCCGTGCTGCTGACGAACGCGATCGGATTTCTGCTCGCGCTGCTGTTGACGCGGAAAATGCGGCTTCGCAACGTCTACCGGACGATCTTTTTTCTGCCGAACGTCATCGGCGGCCTGCTGCTCGGGTTCATTTGGCAATTTATTTTCGTCAAAGGCTTCGCGACCGTCGGCGCCTTGACGGGCATCGGCTTTTTCCAGCTGCCGTGGCTCGGCACCGCGAACACCGCGTTCTGGGGTCTCGTCATCGTGCAGGTGTGGCAGACGGCCGGGTATTTGATGGTCATCTACATTGCTGCGCTGATCAACGTGCCGAAGGACTTGATCGAAGCGGCCCACATCGACGGGGCGAACCGGTGGTTTCTGCTGCGCAACATTTTGATGCCGCTCATCATGCCGGCGTTCACCGTTTGCTTTTTCCTCGCGATTTCGTGGTGCTTTAAAGTATTCGACTTGAACTTGGCGCTGACCAAAGGCGGCCCGTTCAACTCGACCGAGTCGGTCGCGCTGAACATTTACTACGAAGCGTTCCGGAACAACCGGTACGGCCTCGGCACGGCGAAAGCGCTCATTTTCTTCGTCATCGTGGCGCTGTTCACGACGCTGCAGGTGATGTACACCAAGAAACGGGAGGTGCAGGCATAATGGAAGCATCGGAAAAGTCGCCGCTGCTCGGCAGAATGATCCTTCAGCTTTGCGCGGTGGTGCTTGCGCTGCTGTTCCTCGTCCCGTTCTACTTCGTTACCGTGAACGCGTTCAAATCGTACGGGGAGCTGCTGATCAACTCGGCCAGCCTGCCGAGCCAGCTGCAGTTTTCGAATTTTACGCGGGCTTGGGACATCATGAACTATCCGCGGGCGTTCAAAAACTCGCTCGTCGTCACGCTCTTCAGCAATCTAGGACTCGTCGTCATCAGCTCGATGGCCGCGTACAAAATGGTCCGTTCTCCGGGACGGCTCACGAACTTGCTGTTCGTGCTGTTCGTCTCCGCGATGGTCATTCCGTTCCAGTCGATCATGATCACGCTCGTGAAGGTCGGCAGCGTCGTCGGTTTCATGAACAGCCAGTGGGGGCTGATCGTGTGCTACTTCGGCTTCGGCGTCCCGCTGAACCTGTTCCTGTATCACGGCTTCGTCAAATCGATACCGCAGGAAATCGAGGAGTCGGCCGTCGTCGACGGCTGCACGCCGTACGGTGTGTTCTGGCGCATCGTGTTCCCGCTGCTGAAGCCGATGACGGTCACGATCGTGCTGCTGAACTGCCTGTGGATTTGGAACGACTTCCTGCTCCCGTCGCTCATTCTGAGCGGCAAAGAAATGCAGACGATTCCGCTCGCCACGTACGATTTCTTCGGTCAATATACGAAGCAATGGGATTTGGCGCTCGCCGCGCTCATTCTCGGCGTGCTGCCGATCATCGCCCTGTTCCTTGGGATGCAGCGTCATATCGTTGAAGGCATTACGGCCGGTTCGGTCAAAGGATAAAATGACCAGATCACAAAATTGCACAAAACAGATCAATAATGGATGTATTTCAAAAAAATGCTTCATTCTATACTAGGTGAAGCGCTACCAAATAATACGTTTACACGGAGGGGTCGCAATGAAAGCGAAACAATGGTGGTTGACGGGCTTGATCGCGGTGCTGCTGTTCGTGGCAGGCTGCGGCGGCGGTGGCGGCGGAAACGGCGCGGCGACGGACGGAAACAACGGCGGTGCCGGAGGCGGCGACGCGGGAGGGAACGTCACGCTCAAGCTTTTCAACTTTAAAGTCGAAATGGCGGAGCAGCTCGACCGATTGGTGGCCGAGTACGAGAAAGAAACCGGGGTCAAAGTCGCCACGGAAACGTGCGGCGGCGGCTGCGATTACAGCGCGGCGCTGAAGACGAAGTTCAGCTCCGGCGACAAACCGGACATTTTCTTCGTCGCGGGCCACAGCGATTTGGATTTGTGGCAGGAGCATGTCGAAGATTTGTCCGACCAGCCTTGGGTGAACGACGTGCACGAATTCGCGAAAGTGCCGATGACGAAAGAAGGCAAGCTGTACGGCATGCCGCTCAACCTGGAAGGCTGGGGTTTCATCTACAATAAAGATCTGTTCGCGCAAGCGGGCATTACCGAAACGCCGAAAACACTCAGCGAGCTGACGGCGGCGGCCGAGAAGCTGAAAGCCGCAGGCATCACGCCGTTCATGAACGGCTACGCCGAATGGTGGGTGCTCGGGAACCACTTGCTGAACATGGGCTTCGCGCTGCAGCCGGATCCGGTCGCGTTCATCGAAGGCGTCAAAGCGGGCACCGAGAAAATTCCGGGCAACGCCGTGCTGAACGAGTGGATGAACTTGTTCGACCTGACGATCAAATACGGCCAGCCGAACCCGCTGCAGACGGACTATAACACGCAGGTCACGAGCTTCGCGACCGGCCAAGCGGCGATGACGCAGCAGGGCAACTGGACGCAGGTGCAGCTCAGCCAAACGAATCCGGATCTGAACATCGGCTTCCTCCCGATGCCGATCAACGACAGCCCGGATATGGATAAACTGCCGGTAGGCGTGCCGAACAACTGGGTCGTACACAAAAACTCCCAGCATAAAGACGAAGCGAAAGCGTTCCTCAATTGGCTCGTCACGTCCGAGACGGGCAAGCGCTACATCGTTGAAGAGTTCAAGTTCATCCCGGCGCTCAAAACGATCCCGGCGAACGAAGAACAGCTCGGACCGCTCGCGGCCGACATAATCAAATACAGCAACGAGGGCAAAACGGTGCCGTGGGTGTGGCAGCGTTACCCGGGCTACGAAGCGAATACGTCGCAGATGTCCAGCGCGATGCAAGGCTACATCGGCGGCCAGCTGACGAAAGAGCAAATGTTCGAAGAGTTCCAGCGCATTTGGGACGAATTCTCGAATCAATAACAAGGACGAACGGCAGACTCCCTTGGGGCATCAAGCTCCAAGGGAGTTACGCTGTCGAGAGGAGAGTCTCGCCATGGGTTACGGACTAAGCGGGTTAAGCCGCAAAAGGACGGGGAAATCGCGCCGGGTTTCCAGTTGGGACCGGTCGGGGCGCAATAAGGACAACATCACGGTGAAAAGCGGAGAAACCGCCGTCATCGCGGACATCGAAGGCCCCGGCGTCATACGGCACATTTGGTCGACGATCGCAGTCCACGAGCAGTATTCGTTCCGTAAAATATTGATTCGCGTCTATTGGGACGACGAGGAGCATCCGAGCATCGACTCGCCGATCGGCGACTTTTTCGGCGTCGGACACGGCGTGGCGAGCCACTACGTCTCGCTGCCGCTCAACATGATCACGACGCAGGGCGTCGTCGAGAACAAAGCCGCGATGAACTGCTTTTTCGAAATGCCGTTCGCGCGCCGCGCCCGCTTCGAAATTACGAACGAGTGCGACAACGACCTGATTTTGTATTTTTATATCGACTACACCGAAGAGCCGGTGCCGAACGATAGCTTTTACTTCCATGCGCAATGGCGCAGGGAGAACCCCACCGCCGGCACGATGGATTTGCACGCGCTTAAAGCCGATCACGACGCGCAGACAGACCCTTGGTTCTCCGAAAACAAGGTGAACGCGGTCGCCAACTTGGACGGCAAGGGCAACTACGTCATCCTCGACGCGGTCGGCGAAGGCCATTACGTCGGCTGCAACCTCAGCATCGATCATATCGATCCGATTCCGGGCTTCGTTTGGCCCGGCGAAGGGGACGACATGTTTTTCATCGACGGGGAGGCGTGGCCGCCGACGCTGCACGGCACCGGCACGGAGGACTACTTTTGCGCCGCGTGGGGGTATCCGTCCGGCAAGTACGACGGGCCGTACCACGGCATTTCGCTGGCTGCTCCGCTCCGCGGATACGGCGAAGCGTGGCGGGAGAACAACATCATCCCGTTCCACGATTGCTCCGGCAAATGGACGACGTATCGATTCCATATCGTCGACCCGATTGTTTTCGAGAAGTCGCTGCTGTTCAGCATCGAACACGGACATGCGAACTGCCAGTCCAACGATTACTCGTCCGTCGCCTATTGGTACCAGCGCGAACCGCACAAGCAGTTCCCCGAGACGCTGCCCGTCGCGCTTCGACTCCCGCTGTCGGAGAAGGAAAGCGCCAGAAGATTTTACCGCAATCTGTAGGAACACTCGTTATCGGCCGGCCTCCCCGGCCGATTTTCTTTGCAGTGCACAGCTGAATCGAGCCGCCTCCGCACCCGAACCCGAACCCGGTCACGAACCCGCACCCCGCACCGCCGTCGCCGAACTAGGCTTCAAGCCTGCGCCCCGCACCGCCGCCCCTGAAGCGCTAACCCCCACACCCCGGACCTTTCGTCAAACGGCGCCCCCCGGACCTTTTATCTAACGCCGCCCCCGGACCTCTCGTCAAACGCCGAACCCCGCACCTCTCATCGTCCGAACTCGGATTTCCCGTCAAACCCCGCACCTCGGAACTTTCGTCAAACGGCGACCCCCGGACCTTTTATCTAACGCCGCCCCCGTACCTCTCGTCGTCCGAACTCGGATTTTCCGTCAAACGCCAACCCTCGGACCTTTCATCAAACGCCGACCCCCGAGCCTTTGATCAAACGCCGCCCCCGGACCTCTCGTCAAACGCCGACCCCCGTACCTTTCGTCGTCCGAACCCTGAGCCTCGCCGCACGCCTCGCACCCCGCCCCCTTGGGGATATCCCTATTTCACATTGTAGCGACCGCTGAAACCTTTTAGCTCCCCGTGCGTCTGTTTAGGAGGAGATTTTGAAAGGGGATGTTCGAATGGTGGGGAAAAGGGGAGCGATCGCGCTGCTGCTCGCTGCAATGTTCATTGCAGGACCGTCGCCATGGCCGGGACCGCCGGCGGCGGACGGGGCGGCGGAGTCGGCGACGCGAGAGCTTGTGTTCGATTACGATAATAGAAAGGTGTACCTCAACGGGGAACTGGCGTCGACGGTGTACCCGATGACGATTCATAACGGGCGCATCTACGTCGCCGCCCGGCAGCTCGCGGACGCGTTCGGCTTTACGGCAGAGTTCGACCCTAAGAGCTATGATGCCGTTCTTCGCAACGATACGACGCGCATTCATGTCAACCAGCAAGCCAAATTAGCTTGGGTCGATGATATGCCTGTTCCTTACGACGGGCTCGGGCTCGTACAAGATGGCAGGCTGCTTCTCTCCATCCGGGCGATCGCCGATTACATGGGGCTGTACGTCGGCTACGACAGCGCGACGCGACAAGCGGTCGTCGCCGATCCCGAGTTTCCATACGTAAACCCGATCAACCCGTCCCGCCCGCAGCTCGTGCCCATCGACTTCGCCAGATACGCGAAATACCCGTTGATATCGCCAGAGGAGCGGCGGGACGATTCGAGGACGCTCCTGTTCAGCGACAGCCCCGAAACGTTCCGCGAACTCGGAATTCTGTACCGAGACGATGTCAATGGCAAGGCTCGCTTATTTCTTACGCACGTGAACGGGACGAAAGAACCTGCGCAGGTGCTGTGGCTAGCGACGAACGAAGGCGACGCCCCTGCGAAGGTGTCGACGACGCGAAGCGGCATCGCGGCGGCGTCGAAGGATTACGCCTTGCAGGGCCGGGAAGCGCTCGCCATGTGGTACGGCGAGGAGGGAACGCGCGGAGAGCGGACGATCGCTCCGGGGGAAACCGTTGCGCTGTATAGTAGCGCAGCGCTCGGACCGATGGACGGCGCGCACGCCATCTTCGACGTCGAGACCGACGGCGAACTGCGCTTCGACGTCGTCGCCGCCGAGCCGAATGCCTCGCTCGCTGCGGCTGCCGGCGCGCCGTTCGCGAGCCGCGACATCCATGACCGGGGCACGTTCCCCGTCAGCGACATCAGCCTCGCTGCGGACGCATCCGAATGGAACGGCAAGCCCGCCCGCATCCGCATCGGCGCCGTAGGCAGCCTCAACGACCACTGGGTCGTCGGCACGGACGCCGTCACCGGGAAGCCTTCCCAAAACTTCGGCAATTACGGCGTCTTCTACCACGTCACCGTCGAAAACCCGGGGAAAGCGGTCTTCGTGCTCGTGCCGATGCGCGGATTGTACCGCGGGACCGTCCTGTTCGACGGCGCCATCGTCCGCACGGATACGCTGCAAGTAGGCGAAGGGTACGCCATCGGCCGCACCGACGGTGACGAACGCTCCGTATCGATGACCCTAAGCGCAGCATCCGGCTCCTTCATGCCGTTCGAACTGCTCGTCTACCCGTTGCCGTAACGCTCAGACCGCCCGCCTCAACGGCAGGCGGTCTGCTGCTTTTCCGAGCCCGGAATTTCCTTCCAGCGTCGCCATCGGGATCATGTATCCTGGTGCTTTCCGCAACACTTCCCTTCCCTCAGGGAGAGAATTTTTTGTAACTGCCAAGTATTGATAGCCAACTTTCTGGAATTATGAACTCCACCGCACCGAACCCTTGTCTATGCGAGTCCATTCCGCAGTACTTCCCTTTACTCAGGTAGAGAATCTTTTGTAGCTGCCAAGCATCGGAAGCCAACTTTCTGGAATTATAAATTCCTTTGCACCGAACCCTTCGTCTATGCGAGGCCATTCCGCAGTACTTCCCTTTCCTCAAGTAGAGAATCTTTTGTAACTGCCAAGCATCGGAAGCCAACTTTCTGGAATTATGAACTCCACCGCACCGAACCCTTGTCTATGCGAGTCCATTCCGCAGTACTTCCCTTCCCTCAGGGAGAGGATTTTTTGTTGCTGCGAAATATCGATAGCCAACTTTCTGGAATTATAAACTCTTCCGCACCGAACCCTTCGTCTATGCAAGGCCATTCCGCAGTACTTCCCTTTCCTCAGGCAGGGAATCTTTTGTGGCTGCGAAATATCGATAGCCAACTTTCTGGAATTATAAACTCCTCCGCACCGAACCCTTCGTTTATGCGAGGCCATTCCGCAGTACTTCCCTTTCCTCAGGTAGAGAATCTTTTGTAACTGCCAAGCATCGGAAGCCAACTTTCTGGAAATATGAACTCCTCCGCACCGAACCCTTGTCTATGCGAGTCCATTCCGCGGCATTTCCCTTTACTCAGGGGGGGCTTCAACCGTGGTGACAGTATGTATGAATTAGTCCCTGTATTTAGATTAGCCCTTTGTTCCACAAGTCGGTGGGTCCGTGTTTATACGACGGCGGCGTTCTGAGGCGCGGTTGCACCCGGTTTGAGTGATATTAAGGCATGTCCAGGGGGAATGTTTGGGTAACCGGAACAAAGGAACTTCGCCCCCAGATAGTCTATGTGGATAACTTTGTATCAATGATGGTGGCAGGTTGAAGAGGTAATATCTAGTAGGAGAGGGGCGGATGTATTCATGAGAGACAATGTTTCATTTAAAAGGTTTAGGTAGGACAAGTAGATCATTCCTTCATTCAGGAGTTCCAATAGGCGTCCGGCCGTGAACCCAGAGCTATTTTGGAGACAAACACAGTCTATACCATTCATCGAGCGCTGGCGATTTATCAACGAGGAGATTCCAACGGAAGGCATATTCGTTCAAGTACGTTTGCAGCGAGCCGGAACGAGGGCCCTTAAAAATGCCGTTAAGCCAACGCTTGACGTCGATAAACACATATCGAAGAAACGGATTCCGAACCATGTCGCGGGTGTTAAGGAGAATTGGTTTGTTACCGTCGCGAGCGAGGCGGTGCGAATAATAGTTTAGGCCGCTGCGGTTGAGACGTTTTCCGTCCAAGTGCTCCTCGGACACGAATTGTAACGTGATGGCGGTCGGTATATTGGTTGTGGGATGGAAGGAAGCGCCGATAAGAATGACGCGTTCTCTTTTAAACCGTTGGGAAGGAAGAAAATAGTACGGGCCTAATCCGTCTAAGCCGGCTTTGATCTGACCGTAAAACGGCCGTTCGGCTTCGAGTTTTCCGATGGCGATTCGGATCCGGCGAAGCATAAGCCAGGCGCTCTTGACGGTGACTTGTACTTTAGCCGCTAAATCGGCGGCCGTGACCCCGTTGATGGAAGAGAGGTATTCGATCGCTTTCGCCCATTTGTCAAGCGGTGTGCGGCTGCGTTCCAATACGGTTCCTGCGATCAGAGTCGTCTGATGTCTGCAAAGGCGGCATTCGTAAAGGGGCAAACGGCGCGTCGTTATCGTATAGCAACCGTTATGCGCGCAGCGGGGGCATTCAAAGCCGTTCGGCCACCTTCTATGAAAAAATAATTCATAAGCTGCGGATTGCGCGATCATTGGAATCACCTCAACCTCATTATAACAGGAACAGGTGTTCGTGTACAACGTGTTTTTGTGAAAAACGGGTATCTGAATCAATGATTTCTGAGGTAAGGGAAGTTTTGCGGAAAGGCCGGGAAAATAGACAAAAGCAGGGGACGGCGGGAAGAGCAATTCCGGGGAAGGAAAAAGGCAGAACGTGTGATGCGGCGACCGGGATCATTTCTGAGGAAAGGGAGGTGTTGCGGAAAGGCCGGGAAAATAGACAAAAGCAGGAAGGCCGAGAAGAGCCATTCCGGGGAAGGAAAAAGGCGGAACGTGTGATGCGGCAACCGGGATCATTTCTGAGGTAAGGGAAGTTTTGCGGAAAGGCTGCGAAAATTGACAAAAGCAGGGGAGGCCGAGAAGAGCAATCCCGGGGAAGGAAAAAGGCAGAACGTGTGATGCGGCGACCGGGATCATTTCTGAGGAAAGGGAAGTTTTGCGGAAAAGCTGCGAAAATAGACACAAACAGGGGACGGCGAGAAGAACAATTCCGGGGAAGGAAAAAGGCAGAAAGTGTGATACGGCGACCGGCATCATTTCTGAGGAAAGGGAAGTTTTGCGGAAAGGCCGCGAAAATTGACAAAAGCAGGGGACAGGAAAAGCAAGCTTGAATAACTCAAGAGTCAGGGCGCAAGACACGAGCGACGACAGAAAAGCCGCCTGATGTTTAGTCAGACGGCTGCGAGAACTTAGGATTGTTTGTCGGCGGGTACGGCGCAGGAACCGTCGACGCACGCGGCGTCGGAGCTGTCGGCGTCGCCAAGGACGGTTAGGGTCGGGCGGATTTCGTTCCAAGCTTTCGTCAGCGCTTCGACGAAGACGGATGTCGGCTGTGCGCCGGAGATGCCGTACTTCCGATCGACGACGAAGAACGGAACGCCCCGAATGCCGAGTTCGGCGTCTTCTTGTTCGTCGGCGCGAACCTCGTCCGCGTAAGCGTCGGCATTCAGCGCGGCCAGCGCCTCGTCCCGGTTCAGTCCGACGTCGGCGGCCAAGTCGGCCAACACTTCGACGTCGCCGATATGCTTCGCTTCGGTAAAGTACGCGTACAGGAGGCGCTCGGTCATTTCTTTAGCCTTCCCGTGCGCCGCGGCGAAATGAGATAGTCTGTGCGCATCGAATGTGTTGGTTACGACGCGTTCGTCGCTGTACGTAAGACCGACTTGCTCCGCTTGGGCGGCGACGCTCGCGTTCGCCTGCTTCGCTTGTTCGATGCTCATGCCGTATTTTTTGGAGAGCATTTCGTTAACGCCGTACG
This sequence comes from Paenibacillus sp., assembly GCF_035645195.1. Classification (NCBI taxonomy): domain Bacteria; kingdom Bacillati; phylum Bacillota; class Bacilli; order Caryophanales; family Paenibacillaceae; genus Paenibacillus; species Paenibacillus sp. The sequence goes on from NZ_DASQNA010000031.1 coordinate 78,647, forward strand.
GAACGTCTTTAGGCGTACGAGAATCGAGCTGGTAGCTCTTGAAGACAACTTCTACTTGATTTTGAAACGGAAGCTGGGCCAGCGCTTCTTCGAACCGGCGCTTGCCGATATAACAGAACGGACAAACATAGTCCGACCATACTTCGACCTTCATGGGGAGGCCACCTCCTAGTTCTTTGAACCCCATTATACATGGTTATAAAAAGTAAGTAAATCGCAGACGAGTGCCGCCAATTATCTTATGTTCGGCCGGGAAACGGGCGAATATGCTCAGGCTGACGCAATGCCATGGTTAGAGACCTGGGGCGGATGGGAACGCTTGAAGTTGGTGAGCTCGGGCGTGCGGACGCCGTTCGGCTATGGTAGACTTTAGGTAAATATCGGTGGATAGGGTGGTCCAATATGGAACAGAAAAACATCAGCGTTATTCAAGCGCCGTTCGGGTTCGGATCGAGCCGTCCGGGGACGGAGCTCGGGCCGGAGGGCATGCGTTCCGCCGGGCTGCTGCGGCAAATTCGACAGCTCGGCTTCGAGGTGAAGGACGAGCATTCGGTGCAAGTTTCGTCCGCGGCCGCCTCTGCGCCGTCGCCGTCGAAAATACAGCATTACCCGGCCGTTCGGGAGATGGCGGAGCGCGTGGCGGGACACGTGTCCGACGCCGTCCGCTCGGGCAGCTTCCCGCTCGTGCTCGGCGGCGACCAAAGCGTGACGATCGGAGCGTTCGCCGGCTTGACGCCGCACTACGAGAATCTTGGAGCCATCTGTTTTACGGCGTACGGCGGACTGCTGACCGAGGCGACGTCGCCCACCGGCTCCGCGAACGGCATGCCGCTCGCCGTCGCGCTCGGCAAAGCCGGACTCGCGCTGTCGGACGTGTACGCGGGGGCGAAGCCGCTGAACAAATCGAAGCTGGCGCTGATCGGCGTTCGGCAGTTGGAGCCGTCGGAGCGCGAGATCATTCGCTCGGAAGGCATCGCTTTCTTCTCGATGTACGATATCGACAAGCTCGGCATCGAACGGGTCATCGAGAAGGCGCTGGAGGTGGCGGGCGACGGGACGGACGGCATCCATTTGAGCATCGCCGCGGACAGCCTCGATCCGCTGGAGGCGCCGGGCGTCGGATTCCCGATCCCGGGCGGATTGTCGTATCGGGAGGCGCATTTCGCGTGCGAGCTGCTCGCAGAGACGGGTAAAATTACGTCGATGGACGTGGCGGAAGTGAATCCGGCTCAAGACGAGAATCGGCGAACGGCTAGGCTCGCGGTCGGCCTGATCGCTTCGGCGCTCGGCAAACGGATTATTTAACCGCCTATGCGAATCGACATCGTCGGCGCGGGCTCGCTCGGGCTGCTGCTCGCCGGCAGGCTCGCCGTCGTCCCGGCGGCTAAGGTTCGCGTCGTGACGCGAACGCGTGAGCAGGCCGCCGCTCTGGCGCGGGACGGCGTCGCCGTCTCGGAGCTCGACGGCCGGGAACGCGCTGCGCCGGTCGCCGGCGTAGGCTTCGGCGACGCCGCCGAAACGGCGGGCGAAGCGAACTGGACGCTGTTCGCAACGAAGCAGACGCACTGGGACGAAGCGCTAGTCCGGTTCGCCGCGCTCGCGACTGCCAGCGGCTCGCGGCTGCTGCTGTTTCAGAACGGCGTCGGGCATCGCGAGCGGCTCGCGGCTGCGGGCGCGGATCCGGCGCGGCTCCATGTCGCGGTCACGACGGAAGGCGCCGCCAAGACGTCCGCCCGCTCCGTCGCGCATACCGGCAAAGGGCGGACGATCGTCGGCGGGGGGGACTTAGAACCGCTCGAAACGTTCGCCGCCCTTCTTCGCGAGGCGGGGTTCGAAGCCGACGTCGCTCGGGATATCGAACGCCACGTCTGGCGCAAGCTGCTCGTCAATAGCGTCATCAACCCGCTCACGGCCGTGCTGCGAGTCGAAAACGGGGCGCTCCCGGCATCGCCGCATTTCCTTCAGTTGATGCGGTCGCTGCATGACGAAGCGCTGGCCGCGCTGCCCGATCTCGCTCTCGAGGATCCGGAGGAAGCGTGGCGGCAGGTGCTGACCGTGTGCGAAAAAACGGCGGCGAACCGCTCCTCCATGCTGCAGGATGTGCTCGCGGGCAGACCGACGGAAATCGAATTCATTACGGGAGCGGTGCTGCGGCGCGCTGAGGCGTCCGGCGCGGCGGCGCCGACGCACGCCGCGCTGTACCGCATGGTGAAAGGAATCGAGAGCCGCTGACGCTGATTCTCAGTCCCGGGATCCATACAATTTTCACTTGCCAAATTCCCCCTTCTCGCATATTATGATTGTAATCAGTCCTTGATTATAATTATTCTAATTAAGCGGGAGGGGGAGCGCTCATGGTCGAAAAAGATTACCATCACATCAGTCACCGGAAAGAGCAAACGAAAACGAAGAAGACGCTCTGGATCACTTTGATTCTGACGTTGGCCTTCACGATCGTGGAAATCGTCGGCGGTCTCCTTTCCAACTCTTTGGCGCTGCTTTCGGATTCGGCGCATATGATTTCGGACGTCTTCGCGCTCGGACTCAGCATGACGGCGATCTACATGGCGACGCGCAAGCCGAACGGCAAATATACGTTCGGGTACGTGCGTTTCGAGACGATCGCCTCCTTCTTGAACGGGCTGGCGCTCATGATCATCGCCGGCGGCATTTTCGTGCAGGGCATCGTCCGCATGATTCGGCCGGAGCCGATCGAGCTAGGATTAATGCTCGGCATCGCTTCCGTCGGCCTTGTGGTGAACTTGGTCCTTACGATCGTCCTGAGCCGCAGCATGGAGGAAGAGAAAAATTTGAACGTGCAGAGCGCTCTGTGGCATTTTATCGGAGACCTGCTGAGCTCCGTCGGGGTTATCGTATCGGCCGCGCTCATCTATTTTACCGGCGTGCTGCTTTTTGACCCGCTCGTCAGCATGGCGATCGGCGGCATTATTTGCACGGGCGGCTTCCGCATCGCGAGAGAATCGTACCGAGTCCTGATGGACACGGTTCCGGACCACCTCGATCTCGAGGAAATTCGGAAAGACATCTTGGCCGTGGAAGGCGTCAAGAACGTGCACGACATGCACGTGTGGACGATCGCCACCGATCAATATTCGCTCACGGCGCATGTGTTCGTTCATCAGGATATTCAACCGATGTGCGTGACGCTCGCGGTCGGCGAAATGCTGACGTCGAAGCACGGCATCGCTCACTCCACGATTCAAATCGAGCATCCGCTTCTGCACGATCATGGGGAATTCGGCAAGGAACAGCTAAAGGTCGTGTCTTAATAAGCGAACTTGCATAAAAAGGCCGCCGGAACGAGTAAGCTCGCCCGGCGGCCGTTTCGCGTTATCGGGTTATCGGGGGAACAAATAATCCAGCAAGTTTTGCTGCGATGCGAAGACGGAGCCGATCGCGGCGAGCGCGTACTGCTGCAAAACGCGGTTGCGTTCGAGCTCCGCGGAGAGCCGGACCGGGTCCACTTCCTGGTAGTTTTCGACCAGCTCGTCGAGCTCGCGTTGTTTGCTTTCCATGAGGCCCGCGCGGGACTCCAAAATAAACTCGCCGGTGCCGAGCCGCTGCTGGAAGCCGTTCAACGTTTCGACCGCGGCCTCCAGCTTCGCGACGGCCGCGTTGGCGTTAGGGACGGAGCTGACGGACGTGCTTTCGACGTCCAAGCCGCCGCTGCCGGCGGTCGCGTTGATAAACAGGAACTCGTACGACTCCCCCGGTCCTGTCGCGACCTTAAAGCCGGAGCCCGAATTCGCGTACGTGCCGTCCAGATAGGACTTGCCGTCGAACCCGGCGTTTGCGGAGATTTCGTTCAGCTCTTCCGTCAGCTTCTCGTACTGCTCGTTCAACGCGGTCCGTTCGCCCGTGCTGAGTCCGCCCGCGCGCACTTGATTGGCGATTTCGAGCATTTTCTCGAGCGTATCGAGCTGCAGCGACGCCGCGTCGCTGACGACGGAGACGACGGCCGCGCCTTCGTCGATTCGGTCCAAATACGACTCGTATGCTGCGCTTTCTGCTTCGTACGATTGAATTTTACGGTAAAGAAACGGATTGTCCGACGGCGAATTGATTTTTTTACCGGTCGAAAGCTGCATCGTCAGCGTGCGGTTCACGTTCTCCAATCGATTGTAATTGGAGATGGAACGCAATATCGTTGCGAAGTACGACGTCATGCCGGTTTCCCCCTCACCGCAAAATTCGATCGATCCAGCCTTCGGCAGCTTCGTGCTCGCCGCGGCAAAGATGCAAGGAAGCCTTCGCGTACGCTATCCGCAAAGCATCGCACAAGGCGGTGTCGGCGTCCGGGTGCCGCGCGGCGGACCGCAGCCAGCGCGACAGCGCGTTCAAGATGCGGAGCGCGCGATGCTCGTGCCGGGCTCTTCGCCATGGATGCGACGTCGCGGATGCGGCGCGGATTGCCGCCAGCGCGGCTTCGTGAAGCTTTAGCGACGCCGTTTTCGCGTCGAGCGTCGACGCATAAGCGCGCTGATATTCGCGCAGCGTGTCCCGGTACAGCTTGGCATCCATGGCTGAGCTGGCCTCCTTGCCGGCCTTGCGGCCGCCTCTCGATTCTAGTTACTCTATCTTTATGTGCGGGGCCGAAAGATATGACACTCAGCGGGTGACAGATTGATATTCTTCTTCCAAACGCTCCTTCACGGAATCGTTGCTGCCTTGCACCGACAGACGAAGTTCGCCGTATTCTCTAACGATGGCGCGAATCGTCGCACAGTCGTCGCGGTCGGCCGCTTCGCCGATCGATTCGATGACGGAATACGTCAGCGCGTCGAACGCGTCCCGAAATCCGGAGTCGGGCTCCGAGGTTTTTCGGTAGTCCTCATAGTATCGTTTGAGCCGCTCAATAAGCGTTTCGTCGCGGTGTGCGTCCAAAATGGTTCCTCCTTTTTCATATTCCTCTATAAAATGTCCCGAACGTCCGGTTTTATGTGCGGCGCGGAACGTGCAAGTAAGGTATAATACGAGACAAGGATGACGTTACGAAAGCGATTTTACGAACAAGGAGTCGGACTATGCTGAAAGCGAACGGCCTGACGAAAAGTTACGGAGATACCCAGGTGCTCCGGGGAATCGATCTGGAGGTGCATCGCGGCGATTTCGTCGCCGTCATCGGCGGCAGCGGCAGCGGCAAAAGCACGCTTCTCCGCTGTCTCGTCGGGAAGGAGCGGCCGGACGGCGGAGAGGTTGTCTTCAACGGCGTCAATTTGACGAAGAGCTCTTGGTGGGCGCGGTGGGAAGCCAGCAAAGATTGGGCGGTCATCGGGACGGCGGATCAATTGAACGGACGCCGGACGGCGTTCCGCAACGTTGTGACCGGACGGCTGCGGCAGTTCTCGTTCTGGAGGCTGCTTCTCGGCGGCAAGCCGTCGGAGGAGGAGCACATCCGGGCGATGGATCACCTGGAGCAAGTAGGACTGCTGGACAAAGCGTTCCAACCCGTCGAGAAATTGAGCGGCGGCGAGAAACAGCGCGTGTTGATTGCGAGAGCGCTTTCGCAAGGAGCGAAGCTGATCGTTGCCGACGATCCGGTGTCTAGCCTAGATCCGCACTCGGCGGAACGCATGATGGAGAGCTTCAAGGAGCTGTATCGGCGCGAGACGGTTACGGTCGTCTGCGCGCTGCAAAATATCGAAATGGCCGAAAAATACGCCTCGCGCATCGTCGGCATCGTCGACGGGCGCGTCGAGTTCGACATTCGGGCTCGCCGCCTGACGGCTGCGGAGCGCAACAAGCTGCTGTCTCGTTAGGACGCAGCGACAATAAGCTCGCCAAGACTTCTTGGCGGGCTTTTCTATTGCTGCAAAAGAGAAACAATAAGAGAAACGAAAAGAAATGCGTTGACAGAAGAGAAAACGATAAAATACAATATTAAGTGACAATAAATGATATGATAAAGGATGATTCGGGATGACGGGGAAAACGACGTTGGGCGTTTGCATTATCGGAGCGGGCAGAGCCGGCATGATCCACGCGGTCAATTTTCGGAAAAGCGTACCGTACGCGCGGCTCGTCGCCGTCGCCGATCCGAATATGGAAGCGGCGGCGCGGGCTGCGGCCGAGCTGGAGATCGACCGCTACTACACGGATTATCGCGACGCGCTGGAGGATGCGGCGGTCGACGCCGTCGTCGTCGTCACGCCGACCGCTTTCCACCGCGAAATCGTCGTCGCCGCGGCGGCGGCCGGCAAGCACGTGCTGTGCGAAAAGCCGATGGCGATGAACGAGCGGGAGTGCGACGACATGATCGAAGCGTGCGAGAAGGCGGGCGTGCAGTTGCAAATCGCGTTTATGCGCCGGTTCGACGAAAGCTTCCAGGAAGCGAAGCGGCAAATCGAAGCAGGCGCGATCGGCGACGTCGTTATGGTGAAGTCGCTCACCCGCGGACCGAGCACGCCGCAGCCGTGGATGTACGATTTGAAGAAGAGCAACGGTCCGCTCGCCGAGGTGAACAGCCACGACATCGACACGCTGCGGTGGTTCGCCGGCGCGGACATCGCCGAGGTGTTCGCCGTCGGCGGCAACTTCCGCTGCCCGGACATCCGCGCCGAATTTCCCGATTTCTACGACAACGTTTCGCTGAACGCGAAGTTCGTCGACGGGAAATTGGGGAGCATCGACGGCGCGATGGGCGTCCAGTACGGATACGACAGCCGCGTGGAGATTTTGGGGACGGAGGGCGTCATTTACCTCGGTCAGACGCATGAGCGCACGATCGTCACGGCCGGGAAAGGGAAGGAGCTGCGCCGCCCGTTCATGAACAGCTGGCGCTCCTTATATAAGGAAGCGTATCTTGCGGAGGATACGGATTTCATCGCCTCGATCCGGGAGGGGCGGCCGCCGCGCGTAACCGGCTATGACGGCAAAATGGCGGTGAAAGTCGTCGAAGCGGGCAACGCGTCGCTTCGGCTCGGCGCCGTCGTTAAACTGTAACGGCAAAAAGGCCCGGAGCCGGCGATACGCCGCCGAGCTCCGAGCCTTGTATTACGGTTAACCGTCTAACGCTTACCTGCCTGCGACATGCACTTCGATGCCGTGCTCGGCCAGCTCCTCGAGCGACCGTTCGTCCACGCCGTCGTCCGTGATCAACGCGTCGATTTCGTGGGGCCGCACGAATTGGACGAAGGAGTTTTTCCCGATCTTGCCGCTGTCGCACAGGACGATCACCTGCGTGGCGACCTTCACCATAATTTTCTTGATTTCCGCCTGATTGATATCGGGGGTCGTGCCCCCTTTCTCGACGCTGAACGCGTTCGTGCCGAGGAACACTTTGTCGACGTTCAGCTCCGACAGGAGACCCGCCGCGAACGGACCGATCGTGCAGTGGAATTTCTTGCGCAGCATGCCGCCGATGACGACGACGTTGACGCCTTCGAACGCTTCGAGGCAAAGGGCGATTTCGATGTCGTTGACGATCGCGGTGACGTTGCGCTTATCGCGGAGCAGCTTCGCGAGCTCCATCGTCGTCGTGCCCGTATCCAAAATGATAATATCGCCGTCCTCGATCATGGAAGCGGCTTTGGCGGCGATGCGGCGCTTTTCGGAGAGCCGCTCCACGTTGCGCGCTTGATTGTCCGGCTCGAAGCCCATTTTGACGAAGTCGCTCGGAATGGCCCCGCCGTGGGTGCGCTTCAGCAGCCCCGCCGCCTCGAGATCGCGCAGATCTCCGCGGATCGTTGCCGGGGACACTTTGAAATATTCGATTAAGTCCGGGACGAGCACTTTCTTTTTCTCATTGACCAAACGGACGATTTCCGCTCGCCGCTCCTCGGCGAACAACACTTCGGTAGGCTTGTCGCTCATGGGAAGGCTCCCTTTCGTTCTAGCAATCGTTACAAACTTCCGTAATTATATCATTTGGTGTCGTTTTTAAACAATAGATAAGACAAACGCCAATGAAATGCAAAATTCGATTGACAGATATCGAGTGTTGTCATATGATCTCAATATAATACGAAACGAAAGTAAACGATAAAATTAGAGATTTCGGTTAGGACGTGATGAACATGAAAGCGGCTCGAATGTACGGCGTAAACGACGTGCGCGTCGTCGAAGTTCCGAAACCGGGAATAATGAAGAACGAAATTTTGCTCAAAGTGAAAAGCGTCGGCATTTGCGGAACCGATTTGCGGATGATCCGCAACGGGTTCCCAGGCATCGGGGAGACGACCCCGCGCACGCTCGGGCACGAAATTAGCGGCATCGTCGAGGAAGTCGGGAGCGGCGTGACCGGTTACCGCGTCGGAGATCGGGTGGCGCTCGCGCCGAACATGGGCTGCGGCATTTGCGACGAGTGCGTGAAAAGCGACTATCACTTGTGCGCGAACTATACCGCGGTCGGGGTGCAGCTGGACGGCGGCTTCGCGGAATACGTCGTCATCCCGGAGACGGCGGTGCGGTTCGGCAATTTGGCTCCAATTCCGGAACATGTCTCGTTCGAAGCCGCGGCATTGGTGGAACCGCTGTCATGCGTGTACAACGGCATCCTTCAATGTCCGATTCGACTCGGCGACGACGTGCTGATCATCGGCGCAGGCCCGATCGGCATCATGTACGCCCAGCTGGCGAAACGTTCCGGAGCGTCACGCGTGTTCGTGACGAATCGGTCGCCGCAACGCCTAAGTTTGTGCAACGAGATCGATCCCGAGCTCATTACGATCGAGCATGAGCACCTGAAGGAGGAGATCCTCGAGCGGACGAACGGTCGAGGCGTCGACATATGCGTCACGGCGAACGCTTCGCCCGAGGCGCAGCAGCTGGCGGTGGAGCTGACGGGGATGCACGGCCGGATTAATTTCTTCGGCGGGCTGCCGAAGGCGAGGGAGAACGTCGCGATCAACACGAACGTTATCCATTACAAGCAGATCGTCGCGACCGGTTCGACGAAAGCGAACAACCATCATTTCCGCAAAACGCTTCGCTTCATCGCGACCGGCATCGTGGACGCGGAGCGGCTCGTTTCGGCGAAATTCCCGATCGAACGGATGGACGAAGCGCTGGCGTACGCGATGAGCTCGCAAGGCATCAAAACGCTGATCACTTTTTAACGCGGAGGCCGACATTCGATGAAATACGTCATTAGCGCCGACATCGGCACGCAAGGAACGAAGACGGCGGTCGTCGGCGAAGACGGGAGAATCGTTGCAAGCGCGTTCCGGCCGTCGAATTTGATTCGCGGGGAAGGCGGCGTCGTCGAGCAGGACCCGGAGGAGATGTTCCGCTCCGTCACGGACGGCATCCGCGAGGCGCTCGAGGCGAGCGGCGTCCCGCCGGAGTCCGTCGCGGCGATCGGACTGGACGGCCAGATGGCCGGCATTCTCGGCATCGGACGCGACGGGAACGCCGTCACGCATTACGATTCGTGGCTCGACGTCCGCTGCGAGAAATATATCCCGGCCATGAAGGCTTGGGGCGAAGAAGAGCTGATCCGCATCACCGGCTGCCCGGTCAGTTACGCGCACGGGCCGAAGAAGCTGTGGTGGAAGCATGAGCGCCCCGAGACGTATCGGGACATCGCCAAATTCGTCGTCCCGAGCGCGTACGTCGCCGGCCGTCTGGCTGGCCTCGGCGCGGATCAAGCGTTCATCGACTATACGCATCTGCACTTCTCCGGCTTCGCCGACGTCGAGAGGATGAAATGGTCGCAGACGCTGCTGGACGCCTTCGGCATCGACCGGGAGAAAATGCCGAACATCGTGAAGCCGTGGGACGTCGTCGGCGAGCTGACGAAGCGGTGGGCCGACGAGACCGGCCTTCCTGCCGGCGTGAGAATCGTCGCCGGCTGCGGCGACACCGCGGCGGCGACGTTCGGCGCGGGGCTCGTACGGCCGGGTCAATGGCTCGACATCGCGGGTACCGCGTCGGTGCTGACGTGCGTCGTGGATCGGTACCGCCCCGACGCCGAGACGAAGACGCTGCTCTACGCGCGCTCCGTCGTGCCCGGCTTGTGGGCGCCGCTCGCGTACATCAGCGGAGGCGGCGAATGCCTCGCCTGGTTCCGCAAGCTCGTGTCTCCGGACGCGGGGCCGGGGCATTCGTTCGACGAGCTGAACGCTTTGGCGGAGTCGGCGCCGCCGGGCAGCGACGGGCTGCTGTTCGTGCCGCATTTCGGCGGGCGGACGTGTCCGAACAACACCGATCTGCGCGGCAGCTGGATCGGGCTCAATTGGTCGCACGGGAAGGCAGCGATGTACCGGGCGATCCAAGAATCGATCGCGTACGAGTACAAGATGTACTTGGGTACGCTCGAGAAGCTCGTCGGCGGCATCGATTACGAGCAGGGCACCGTCGTCGGCGGCGGGGCGAGCGGCCATGTGTTCAACCAGATCAAATGCGACGTGCTCGGCCTTCCGCTGCGCACGATGAGCCGGCAGGATTCGGCGCTCGTCGCGAACGCGGTCGTCGCCGGCTACGGCGTCGGGCTGTTCCCCGACCTTGCGGGGACCGTTACGTCCTTCGTTTCGTTCGGCGCCGCATATCGGCCCGACCCGGACCGGCACGCGAAGTATGAAGCGTACGCCCGCACGTACCGCAAAGCGGTCGACGCGCTGATCGACCTGTACGGCAGTTTGAAGTAACGGGGGGACGCCTGTGGATCAAGCGGCGAGCGGCTCCTTGTTCGCGGAGGAGCGAAAGAAGCATATCGTCGAAGCGGTGCGCAGCCGCCGCAAGGTGCTCGTGTCCGAGCTCGTCGAACGGTTCGACGTCTCGCCCGCCACCGTGCGGAACGACCTGCGCGAGCTGGAGCGGCAGGGCGTGCTGCGACGGACGCACGGGGGCGCGATCGACGCGGAGCTCGAACCGCCGAAGGCGGGCTACGAGCCGGACAACGCCGCGAAGGTCGCCGTCCGGCTCGCGCAGAAGCGCGCGATCGCTAGGCAGGCGCTCGCGTTCGTCGAGCCCGGCGACATCATCGCGCTCGATTCGGGCACGACGATGCTGGAGTTCGCCCTCCTGCTCGAGCACGCGCGCGACCTTACGGTCGTCGCCTGCGACCTTGCGATCGCGCGATGTCTCGAGCCGTTCGAGGGCGTGAACGTCATCGTCGTCGGCGGCGGCTTGCGGCGCGGCCACAGCTGCACGACCGGTCCGCTGGCGGTGCAGCTGCTGCAGGAGCTCGGCGTGGATAAACTGTTCCTCGCCACGAACCACCTCAGCCCGGAGAAGGGCTGCACGACGCCGAACATCGCGCAGGCCGAGGTGAAGAAGGCGATGATCGCGATCGCATCCCGCGTGTACCTGCTTTGCGACAGCGCCAAATTCGGCACCAACTCGATGGTGCAATTTTGCCCGGTGTCGGAGCTGGACGCGCTTATTACGGATGCCGAGGCGGACGAGGAAGCGCTGGCGCGGTTCCGCAAGGCGGGCTGCGAGACGATCGTCGCCGCCGTTTGAATCACAATGCACCACGCTGCACGTTATGAAAAGAAGAAAGGGGTTGGATGCCGTGCCATACGCGGCGAACGAGAAGCCGACGTTTTACTTTATCGGGGTGACGACCGGCCAATCGTCCATTATGAAGCTGTTCCCGCTCTGGGCCGAGGCGCTCGGGCTCGGGGACGCGCAAATCAAAGGGATGGACATCGAAATACATGCCGATCCGGAGAAGTACCGCGAGGCCGTGTCGTTTATCAAGAACGATCCGATGTCGCTCGGGGCGCTCGTCACGACGCACAAGATCGATTTGTATCACGCGGCGAAAGATTTGTTCGACGAGCTCGACGAATACGCCGTCATGTTCGAGGAGCTGTCGTCCATTTCGAAGAAAGACGGCAAGCTGATCGGGGCCGCGAAGGACCCGATCTCGAGCGGCCTCGCGATGGAGGCGTTCATCCCGGAGACGTTCTGGGAGAAGGGCGGCGAAGCGTTCCTGATGGGCGCCGGCGGCAGCGCGCTCGCGATCAGCTCGTACTTGACGAGGAAAGATCACGGCTCTCGCGTGCCGTCGAAAATCGTTATCAGCAACCGAAGTCAGGCGCGGCTCGACTCGGCGGAAAAGCTGCTAAGCCGCATCGACACGCAGGTCCCGTTCGAGTACCGACTGTGCCCGGCGCCGGAGGACAACGACAAGGTGCTGCGCGAGCTGCCGCCGCATTCGCTCGTCGTGAACGCGACCGGCCTCGGCAAAGACCGCCCGGGCTCGCCGCTCACCGACGACGCCGTATTCCCGGCGGGCAGCCTCGTCTGGGAGCTTAACTACCGCGGCGACCTGAAGTTCATGCATCAGGCGAACGCGCAGAAGGAGCGCCAGGCGCTCCACGTCGAGGACGGCTGGGTGTATTTCCTTCACGGCTGGACGCAGGTTATTCAGGACGTGTTCCGCATCCGCATCGAAGGGCCGACGTTCGACAAGCTGGCGGAGATCGCGCTGCAGCTCCAGAAGGGGCAAATCCAGCGGTAATTTTAACGGAATAAAGGGGGACCGCGCCATGAGCGCAAACCATCAAGCGAATTCGACGCTCGAAGCGTTGAAGCCGTTCGCGGTGTACTTCAGCCTGAATAACGGTCTGTCGAACACGAAGCCTTCGATTAAACGTCACCTTTCCCAGATGAAAGGCATGTACGCCGACGACGAAGCATACGAGGCACTGATCAAGGAAGGCAACCCGCTCTTATATGAATTTTACGACCTCGGCGTGCCGGAGGCGCCCGGCAATTTGGCATTCGGCACGAGCATCGTCTATCCCGGCAAGGTCGGGAACGAGTATTATATGACTAAGGGACATTATCATACGATTTTGGATACGGCCGAAGTGTATTACTGCATCGGCGGCCAAGGCCTCATGCTGATGGAAACCCCCGAAGGCGATTGGGACGCGCAGGAGTTTACGCCGGGCAAAGCGGTGTACGTGCCGGGGCGGTACGCGCACCGCAGCATCAATACCGGAACCGAGCCGCTGATCACCTTCTACGTATTCCGCGCGGACGCGGGCCACGACTACGGATCGATCGAGACGAAAGGGTTCCGCAACATCGTCGTCGAGCGAGACGGTCGCCCCGAGATCATTGCCAACCCGAAATGGGCGTAAGGGGGCTGCAGCGATGAGCTTGTCGGTATTCGTAACGCCTCGGTCGTTCGGCAAGCATAGTTCCGCCCCTTTGGACCTGTTGAAGGAGCGGGGGCTGGACGTACGGACGAACCCGTACGGCCGCATTCTGACGAAGGAAGAAATGATCGCGTCGGTCGGCGACGCCGACGCGATCATCGTCGGGGTCGATCCGCTCGACCGCGACGTGCTCGAGCGGGCGCCGCGGCTTCGCATCATCGCGAAATACGGCGTCGGCACCGACAACATCGACCTCGCGTATGCGGCGTCGCGAGGCATCGCCGTGACGACGACGATCGGCGCGAATACGGAAGCGGTTGCAGACTATACGTTCGCGCTTATGCTCGCCGCCGCCCGGAAGGTTGTGCCGATCGACCGCGGCTGCCGCGGGGGCGACTGGAGGAAGTTGACGACTGTGGACGTGTACGGTCGGACGCTGGGGCTGATCGGCCTCGGCAACATCGGCAAGGCCGTCGTCCGCCGCGCCGCAGGCTTCGCGATGAACGTCGTCGCGTTCGACGCCGTTCGGGACGAAGCGTATGCGGCGGCGAACGGCGTGACGTACGTCGACGCCGTCGACGAGGTGCTGGCGACATCCGACTTCGTGTCGCTGCACGTGCCGCTCACGGAGCGGACGCGGCACATGATCGGCGCCCGCGAGCTCGCCCTTATGAAGCCGACCGCGGTGCTCGTCAACACGGCGCGCGGCGGGCTGATCGACGAAGACGCGCTGTACGAGGCTTTGCGGAGCGAAGCCATTTGGGGCGCCGGCGTCGACGTGTTCGAGCAGGAGCCGCCGGAAAACACGGCGTTGTTCGAGCTGACGAATCTCGTCATCGGGTCGCACTGCGCCGCTTCCACGGTGCAGGCGATCGACAATATGGGTATCATGGCCGCACGGCATGTGATCGATCATTTATGCGGGGTGAGCAAATCATGAAATTAGGGATTCATGCATACGCTTGGTGTTCGCAGTGGACGAACGAAACGCTGGATTTGATCGACCGGACGAAATCGCTCGGGCTCGATTTCATCGAAATTCCGCTCATGGCGCTTGAAACGTACGACGCGGCCGCCATCAAACGGCGCCTCGAAGACACCGGAATGGACGCCGTCACGTCGACCGTGCTGCTGCACGGCACCGACATTACGAGCGAAGACCCGGCCGTTCGCAGGAACGGCGTCGAATACTTGAAAGCCTGCGTGCGCGCGACCGCCGACATCGGCAAGACGAACCTCTCCGGCGTGCTGTACTCCCAGCATGTGAAGGAGACGAACAAGCGTCCGGCCGAGCAGGAGTGGGAGTGGGCGGCGGACGCGCTGCGGGAGGCGGCGAAGTTCGCGCAGGATTACGGCGTCGCGCTCGGCCTCGAGCCGGTCAACCGATACGAGTCGAACATGGTGAACACGTGCGAACAGGCGCGCCGGCTGAAGGAGATGGTCGGGGAGCCGAACGTGAAAATTCACCTCGACACGTACCACATGAATATCGAAGAGAAGAGCTTTTACGAAGCGACGAAGGCGGCCGGCGGCGATCTGATTCATTACCATTTGTGCGAAAACGACCGCGGCATTCCGGGCACCGGCCTCGTCGACTGGGACGGCATTTTCCGCGCGCTCGGCGAGATGAACTACCAAGGCTACGCCGCGCTCGAGTCGTTCGTCGACGTCACCGATAACATGAAAACGTGGGTGTGGAGACAGCTCGCTCCGAACGGCGATACGCTCGTCCGGGAAGGGGTCGCCTTCATCCGATCCATGATGAAAAAACACGGCTTGGGGGATGCGTAATGGCGGATATGGCACATCGATACGACGGCGGCTTCCCGAAGATCGGCATTCGGCCGATCGTCGACCGCCGGAAGCTGGTCAAGGCGGCGTTGAAGGACGTCACGATGAATTTGGCGCTGGAAGCCGCCCGGATTTTGTCGGAGACGCTTCGCTACCCGGACGGCAGCCCGGTCGAATGCGTCGTGAACGACGTCTGCATTTCGGGACATAAAGAAGCGGCCGACTGCGCGGCGAAATTCGCGAAGGAAGGGGTCGGGGTGATCGTCACCGTTGCCTTGGGCTGGTGCTACCCGCTCGAGACGATGGAGACGAATCCGCAGCTGCCGCACGCGATTTGGGGCTTTAACGGCACGGAGCGTCCCGGCGCGGTGTATCTCGCGGCGCTGCACGCGGCGCATAACCAAAAGGGCGTCCCGGCGTTCAAAATTTACGGCAGAGAGGTGCAGGACCTCGACGACAACACGATTCCGGAAGACGTGCAGGCAAAGCTGCTCCAGTTCGCCCGGGCGGGTCTCGCGGCGGCGCTGCTGCGCGGCAAGTCGTACTTGTCCATCGGCTCGGTGTCGATGGGCATCGCGGGCTGCATCGTCGACGAATCGTTTTACCAGCGATACCTCGGCATGAAGAACGCCTACGTCGACATGACCGAAGTGACGCGGCGCATCGACAAGGGCATTTACGACCACGAGGAATTCGGCCGCGCGCTCGCTTGGGTGCGGGAGAACTGCAAGGAGGGCCCGGACCCGAATCCGACGGACATGGTCATCCCGGATGCGCAGAAGGAGAAAAACTGGGAGACGGTCGTCAAAATGGCGCTCATCGTCCGCGACCTCATGATCGGTAACCCGAAGCTCGCGGAGATGGGCTTCGAGGAGGAAGCGTACGGCTACAACGCGATCGCGTCCGGCTTCCAAGGTCAGCGCGAGTGGACGGACCACTTCCCGAGCGCCGATTTCCTCGAGGCGATCCTGAACAGCTCGTTCGACTGGAACGGCGCGCGCGAGCCGTACATCGTCGCGACGGAGAACGACAATTTGAACGCGGCGACGATGCTGTTCAATCATTACCTCACGAACACGGCGCAAATTTTCGCCGACGTTCGGACGTACTGGAGCCCGGAGGCGGTCGAACGCGTGACGGGACGCCGGCTTGAGGGGCTCGCTGCGAACGGCATCCTGCATTTGATCAACTCCGGACCGGCGGCGCTCGACGGCACCGGGGAGCAGACGCGGGACGGTCAGCCGGTCATGAAACCGCATTGGGACATTACGCCGGAGGAGATCGACCGCTGCCTTAAAGCGACATCCTGGCGTCCGACCTACATGGACCAGTTCGCGGGCGGCGGCCACTCGACGGACTACCTCACGCGCGGCGGCATGCCGGTGACGATGTCCCGCATCAATTTAGTGCACGGCGTCGGCCCGGTGCTGCAGCTTGCCGAGGGCTACACGGTGGACTTGCCGGAGGACGTGCACAAGAAGCTCGACGAGCGGACGACGCCGACGTGGCCGACGACGTGGTTCGCGCCGATTTTGATCGAAGGCGACCCTGTGTTCGACGACGTGTACAGCGTCATGGAGCATTGGGGGTCGAACCATTGCGCGATCAGCTACGGCCACATCGGCGCCGACCTCATCACGCTCGCCAGCATCCTGCGCATTCCGGTCAACATGCACAACGTCGGGGCGAAGCGCGTGTTCCGCCCGAGCGCATGGAGCGCGTTCGGCACGAAGGATCTCGAGGGCGCCGATTACCGCGCCTGCGCGGCGTTCGGCCCGCTGTACGGGTAACCGATGGCGGCCTCGCGCGCAATCCGAACCGTCCGCGGTCCGGTCGAGCCGGAACGGTTCGGGTTTTGCCACAGCCACGAGCATTTGTTCCTCGCGAACGGCCATCCCGCGACGCTGAACCCGGCGCTGCGCATCGACGATTACGAGCTGACGCTCGAGGAGTTGCGCTCGTTCCGCGCGGCGGGCGGCCGCGCGATCGTCGACGCGCAGCCGCTCGGCTGCGGCCGGATGGAGGCGGAGCTCGTCCGCGTCTCGCAGGAAGCGGACGTGCACGTCGTTGCCTCGACCGGGTTTCACAAGCTTGCGTTTTACAAGGAGAACCATTGGATTCGCAGACTGTCCGCCGATGCGCTGCGGGACGTGTTCGTGCACGAGCTGCGGCACGGCTTGTTCGTCGGCACGGATAGCGCCGAGCCGGACGCGTCCGCGACGGTCGCGGCGAAAGCCGGCCAAATCAAGACGGCCGTCGACGCGGAGCGCATGGCGGACGCCGACAAGCGCTGGTTCGAGGCGGCGGCCGCCGCCTCGCTCGCGACCGGCGCGCCGATCATGTGCCACACGGAGAGCGTGGAGCAGGGGGAATGGCTGGTAGAGTTTTACCTCTCCCGCGGCGTCCCCCCGGAACGCATCATCGTGTGCCACCTCGACCGCGCGCTGGAGCGCCCCGAGTCGCATCGCCGGCTCGCCGCGCGGGGCGTGTATCTCGAGTACGATACGATCGGCCGGTTCAAGTACCATAGCGACGAAGCGGAAGCGCGGTGGATCGCGGACATGCTGGCCGGCGAATTCGCCGATCGGTTGCTGCTCGGTCTCGATACGACGCGGGCGCGCTTGCGATCGTACGGGGGAGAGATCGGGCTGACGCACATGATCGATGTTTTCCTGCCGCTGCTTCGTACGTACGGCGTCGAAGAGGCGCATATCGCGCAAATGATGGTCGTCAATCCGGCGAACGCGTTCGCCATGCCGACGTAAACAAGCCGTCCGGGCTTCCCGGACGGCTTGTTGCTATTCCGCGAAAGTTCGCCAATCGAATACCGTGGCGATCTTCTCGCGTTCGCGCCGGTCGATGCGGCGGTACACGTCTTCGGCGTCGCGGGGGTCGACGGTTTCGTACAAATCGTCGACGCGCAGCCGCCCATCGGCAAGCCAGCGCAGCGCCGCCGCTTTGCTGCCCATGACGCTCGGCTGCCCTTCTCGCTCGGCATGCAGCGGGATTTCCCACTCCCAGCCGCTGCGAAGGCGGACGTACCGGTGAAACACGAGGCTGATGAGTTCATGCGCCGTATGCTCGCTCCGCTGCGTCCACGGCACGCCGATCAAGACGACCTCGCCGTTCGGGTGAACCGTGCGGCAGCCGTCGATGACGTCCTGCTCTTTACCGCTGCAGTCAAGGAACAGCGATACGCGGCCCGCGACGGCGGGGTCGTCGACCGGAATCCGGTCGTACACGGCGCCTGCGCCGAACGACCGCGCAATCGCGCGGCGTTCTTCTGACGCATCGGCGGCCGCGACCTCGTAGCCCGTCAAGCGGCACACCTGCGCGGTCATCTGGCCGATGAGGCCGAGGCCGTTGACGAAGGCGAGCTGCGGCGGCCGGGCGGCGGTCGTCGCGATCGCGGTCATCGCCATGTTCGCCATGCGCGCGAACACGGCGATGTCCGGCGCGAGCCCCGCAGGCACCTTCAGCGCCTCCTTGCGCGGCAGCCGCTGGTACGATTGGTGCGGGGCCATCGCGTATACGTAATCGCCCGGCGCGACGTCGGTAACGGCGGAGCCGACCCGCTCGACCCGGAAGACGCAGCAGTAGCCCGGATAGAACGGCTCGGCGCGCTCCTTGCGGTACAGGGCGATTTCCGTGCCGGCGCTGAGCAGGCTGACGACGGTCGGCCCGGCGATGTCGTGCTCGCCGAGCGGCTCGTCGTTCGATTCGTACGTTTCGAACGCGGCGTACCGGGAGCGGGGGACGACGATGCGGGCGCGCGTTACCATCGTTCGAGGAGCTCCAAGTTCGTCTTCAGCGACGCCTTCGCGTCGAGGTACGTATACGCGCCGCCCGCGAACTCGCCGCGCTGCGTCACCGCGATGCCGCGCGCTTCCAACGCGGGGAGCCGCTCCGGCACCTGCTTCACGTGATCGAACGCCAGATGGTGGAAGCCTTCGCCGTTCGCTTCCAGATCGTTCCGCCATACGCTCGTTCCGCCGTCCGGTTGAATAAGCTCGATTTGGATCGAGCCCATGTCGACAAGGTAGATAAGCGCCTGTCCGTCGGCCGGCTTCCCGAGGTACGTCGTGCGCGACTCTTCGTACGGCGCGGTGCGGAACGACTTGGTCGGCGCTCCGAACAGCTCCGCGTACGCGGCCGCCGTGCGGGCGGCATCCTCGACGAGGAAGCCGAGGTGCACGATCCGCTTCGTGCCCAGCGCGTTATCTTCCGTCGGGTCCGTCGCGGCGCTGTCCCAATTGCCGACGTTCCCAGCGGGCGCGGGGGCGTCTTCCTCCAGCAGCTCCACGATGGCGCCGAGGCGCGCTGCCGTATCCAAGCAAGCGTACCGTCCGCCGGCGAACTCGCCCTTCTGCAGCACGTCGATGCCGAGCGCCTCGAGCTGCGCCAGCTTCTCGCGCATCCCCGTCACCTTCACGGCGAAATGATGGAACCCTTCGCCGGACTGCTCCAGAAAGTCTTTCCAACCGCTTTCCCCTTCGTCGGGCTGCATAAACTCGAGCTGCAGCGATGCCGTCTGCAAGAACGCGAGCTTCGCCCGCCCGTCGGCAAGGCGCCCAAGGTACGTCATTTGCGTCGCCTCGACCGGGTCGGTCCAGATGCAGAACGGAGGCGCGAGCCGGAAAAATTCGGCGTACGCGTTCGCGGTCGCTTCGGCGTCCTTCGCGATGAAGCCAAGCTGGCAAATCGAAGCGCTTCCAGATAATACCGCCATCGAATGAGTCCCCCATCGTCATAAATTTTCGGATGTTTCACCTCCATTCTAGTACAAAATCCTTTCGTTAACAATCATTTATTGTTGTTTGTCATCGAACACTGGCGACTTTCGGTGCATTGTAGCTTGCTCGTACGCATAGGCGATCCGGAACAGCGTCGGCTCCGAGAACGCTCGACTCGTAAACGTCAGACCGAACGGCTTGCCGTCCGCCCGATATCCGGCAGGAACCGTAATCGAAGGATAGCCGGCTTTCGCCGGAGCCGCGACTCCGGTATGGCCGGGGGAAAGAATCGCGTCCAACCGATACTTCTCCACGAACGCATCGATGCCGCTTCTCCTGGAGTTTTCGAGATCGCGCATTTTCGTCAGGATGTATTCCGGCTCGGTCAGCGTTCCGCTCGTACGCTCGGCTTCGATGAGCAGGTGCTGCCCGTAGAGCGCCACGCCCGGGTTGTGCATCCGGTTGAAGGCGATCAAATCTTTCAACGAATGGACGGGCACGTGCGGACCGAGCCGGCTCAAGTAATGGTTGAAAGCCGGTTTGAATTCGTAGATCAGCACGGTCAAATCCCACTCCTGCCGCTCCAGTCGGCTCAGGTCTTCGATTTCGACCAAGACGGCGCCCAGCTTCTCGATCACTCCGAGCTCTCGTTCCAACAGCCGCTTCTCCTCGCCGCGCAGGTCGGGATAATGCGCGTTCTTCGGGATGCCGATGCGGGCGCCCCGCAGACCGTCTTCGCGCAGATACGGCCTGAAGTCTGCGACGGCGCGGCCGAGGCCGATCCGGGTCGCGTCATCCCGCTCGTCGAACCCCGCAATCGCGCCGAGCAGCGCCGCCGCGTCCGCGACGGTACGCGTCATCGGGCCGACCGTGTCGTGGGTCGGGGCGAGCGGGACGAGGCCGTCTCGACTGACGAGCCCGATCGTCGGGTTGAGTCCGACGATCGAATTTTCGACCGACGGGTTGATGATGGAACCGAGCGTTTCCGTCCCGAGGGCGACCGCGGTCAAATTCGCCGACACGGCCGCCGCCGAACCGCTGCTCGAGCCGCCGACGTCGAAGAGGCCCGGCCCGTATGGATTGCGGACGACGCCGCCGCGCGAGCTGTACCCGTTCGGCATGCGCAGCGACACGAATTTCGCCAGCTCGCTCATGTTCGCTTTGCCCAGCAGGACGGCGCCCGCCTGGCGGAGCTTCCCGGCGACGAAAGCGTCGCGGGGCGCATACGAATCGGCCAACGCCAGCGCCCCCGCGCTCGTATGCATCCGATCCCCGGTCTCGATGTTGTCCTTGAGCAGCACGGGGATGCCGTGCAGCGGACCGCGCGGACCGCGAACCGCTCGCTCGCGATCCATCGCCTCGGCGATGACGAGCGCGTCCGGATTGATTTCGAGCACGGCGTTCAGCCGCGGTCCGTTTTTATCGAGCGCGGCGATTCTCTGAATATACTGCAGCACCAATTCTTTCGAAGAGACAACGCCCGCGTCCATTCCCCGCTGCAAATCGTCGATCGTCGCTTCTTCCAAACCGTCGAACAACATCGCTTCCGTTCCCATTCCGCATCTCCTTTTCGCACACGCAAAAAAGCGCAAAAGCGCTGTTTCCTAGCTTAACCCGTTCGGCGCCCGTTTACGCGCTGGAAGCGGCCGCGTGCAGCCCTTATAACCGTCGACTATGGATCCTCTTTCGCGGTCCCTTCACCGCCTCGGAAATACGAGATTTCCTTGGAAATCGCGGCGTTCGACGCATTGCGGGGGCGTTCGAGCAATTTTGCCGAATCGAACGAGGGTCAAAATGCAAGCGCATTCAAAACACCGGTTTTGTTGCCGATCTGCTCGGTTTTTTACCTCTGAAAATGGAAGCGTCCGCGCTATGATGAGGTCGAAAATCTATCATGATGGAAAGAGGGAATGGAATGAGGAGCAAAGGTCTGATCGGCAAGTATCGCAGGTGGTTCGCCAGCATCATCGCTTTCGCGTTGGTTTGCACGACGATCGTCGGCACGGCGCCTCCCGCCAAGGCGGAGGAAGCCGGAGCCGGTATCGAGCTCCGTTTCGATTTCGGCACGGCGACCAGTCCGGTCCAAAGCGGCGCGCTGCAGGTGCACGAGTCGTTGTTGTACACGGCCGATCGCGGCTACGGGCTCGATCGAATCATCGCGTCGCGCAACCGTTCCGGCGGGGACGACTGGACCAACGATTTCGTCCTGGGCGTCGAATACACGTTCATGGCGGATGTCCCTAACGGGGAGTACGACATAACCGCCTATTCCGGCGACTTGCTCGAAGGAACGTCGTCGACGCGTACGAACATTACGCTCGAAGGCGCCGCCGCCGGATCGATCTCGTCTCGTCAGGCGGTTACGCAGGCGACGTTCCGTACGACCGTGCAGGACGGGCAGCTGACGGTAGGCGTCACCGGCTCGGGTGTGGGCGGGTATTTGAACGGATTGATCGTTAAAACCGCCGTGCCGACGCCGCCGCCGGCGCCCGCATCGCTCGTCGTCGCCGGCATGACCGTCGCGGGCGAGCCGTCGGTGACGCTGCAGTGGAGCACGGTGACCGAGGCCGTGTACTACCAACTGTACCGCTCGGCTTCCGACGCCGTTCCTCCGGCTCCAGTCGCGCGTACGAGCGAATTGAGCTACACGGATCAGGATGTCGTCGAAGGCGGTACCTATACATACCGGGTTAGCGCTGTAAGCGCTTCAGGACTCGAGTCCGAGCCGAGCGCTCCGGTCACGGCGACGCTCACGCAGACGTCCGGTCCGGCAGAACCGCTGCCGGAAGCGCTGCCGCTCCGCTTCGATTTCGGTCCGGGCGCCGTCGAAGAAGGCTACTTCGCCGTTCGCGGAGAGACCGCCTACAACGCGGAACTGAAGTACGGGTTCGCGAATCCGTCGATGGTCAGCTCTGCGGACCGCGCAACGCCGGACGCCCTTCGCGCCGACTTCGTCTCGCCGGCGGGCACGCCGTTCCTGCTCGACTTGCCGGCAGGGGATTACAAAATCACCGTCGTCGCGGGCGACGCCGAAGCGACGACCAACATCGGCGTGAAGGCGGAATCGATCACGAAAATTCCGGTTGTCGACCGCGCGGCCGGCCAATACTTGGAACAGTCGTTCGACCTTGCGCTCGTCGACGGTCAACTGACGTTGGAGCTGCTCGGCACATCGCCGAAGCTGAACGCGCTCGTCATCGAGAAGCTGCCGGAGCGTTCTCCGGGGGAGAGACCGACCGTGTACCTCGCGGGCGACTCGACCGTCCAAACATATGACGAGTACTGGAAGCCGGAAGCCGGCTGGGGGCAAATGATTCCGCGTTACTTCACCAACGACGTCGCGTTCGATAATCGCGCGATCGGCGGACGCAGCTCCAAATCGTTCCAGTTCGAAGGGCGTCTCGACGCCATTTTGCTCGACGCGAGGCCCGGCGATTACTTGATGGTCCAGTTCGGCCACAACGACGCGACCGTCAGCGTTCCGGAGCGGTACGCTTCCGTGCCGGATTACAAGAACTATCTGAAAACGTACGTCGCCGGCGCGCGTCAGCGCGGAGCGACGCCGATCCTGGTGACGCCGGTCGGACGGCGCGATTTTAACCCGGAAACGGGCAAGTTCAACGTCAGCTTCCCGGATTACGTCGCAGGCATGAAGGAAGTGGCGCAAGAGTTGAACGTGCCGCTCGTCGATTTGAGCGCGCTCAGCGTCGCGTATTACAACGAGATCGGGCCGGAGGCGACGATGGCCGTGTTCCTCTATACGGAGCCGGGCATGTATCCGGCGTTTCCGAACGGCTCGCAGGACAATACGCACTTCCAAGAATACGGCGCGATCCAGATCGCCCGGCTCGTCTCCGTCGGCGTGAAGGCGCTGTCCGGCGTTCCGCTCTCGAATTACGTCACGGACGTCGAACCGCCTGCCGCAGTGCCGGCCAAGCCGACGGGGCTCGTCGCGAGCAACGTGAGCAACGCGGGCGCGACGCTCGCATGGAACGCGGTGGAGGGCGCGGACATCTATAAAATTTACCGCAAACGGGCGGCCGACGAGGCGTACGCATTGATCGGCACCTCGACCGTCCCGACGCTCAGCGTCATCGGCATGACGGAGGGCGAGACGTACCACCTGCGGGTGAGCGCGGTGAACGGCAAAGGGGAATCGGAGCCGTCCGACGCCGTCGTCGTCCGCATGAAACAGGCGACGATCAAATTCGATTTCGGCCTCGCGAACTCTCCGGTCGCCGCCGGTTATACGGGCGTCAATTTGTCAACCGTCTACTCGCAAGAGCGCGGCTACGGCATCGTCAATCCTCAGGGAATGATCGGGCGCGACCGCGGCACGGGCGGCGATCTGCTCCGCGATTGGCTCGGATATTTCAACGTCGGTTGGCAATTCGACGTCGACGTGCCGAACGGCTTGTACTCGGTAAAAGTGTACGTCGGCGATTATTCCGGCAGCGCCCGCACGACGGTTGCCGTCGAAGGCCAAGACTACGGGCAAGTGTCCGCGCCGCGCAACAATATCGCGGAGAAAATCATCCCGACCGTCTCCGTCAAGGACGGGCGAATGAACTTCCGCTTCGCCGGCTCGACAGGCATCGTGAACGGCCTTGAGATTACGCCGATTTTGGCGGCGCCGGCCAACCTACGCATCGATTCGCTCGACCTCGACCCGGAACAGCCGTCGGCGACGCTGCTTTGGGACCCGGTCGACGACGCGGCGCAATATCGGGTGTATAAACGCATCGAAGGAGCGAAGCAAGCGGAGCTCGCGGGCGTAACGTCCGCAACGTCGTTCTCGGATACGGCGATGGACGTCGGCTTGCAGTACGAGTACTCGGTTTCGACCGTCGACCACGCGGGTACGGAGACGGTGCCGTCGTCGCCGCTGCTCGTGCCGATGTTCGACCCGAGCCAACCGGTTCCGGCCGTTCCGAGCAACCTGCGTCTTGGCGCGGTGAACAAAAACGACCTGACAATCGAATGGGATTCCGCGGATGGAGCATATTCCTACGTCGTGTACCGCGCTAAGAAGGCGGACGGCCCGTACGCGCTCGTCGGCCGGACGAAGGAGCCGCGTTTTACGGACACAACCGTGCTCACGACGATCCGCTACTACTACAAAGTCGCTTCCGCCGGATTGGGCGGGAAATCCGGCTTCTCGGAGCCGATCGAAACGCCGGCCGTCACCGTGCTCAAGCGCCAGATGGAGACGCTCGACCGCGCCCCTGTCGCGATCGCGACCGAGCAGGGCGTCTATATCGGATGGCGCAAGCTCGGCCTCGACCCGGCGAACATCGCCTTCGCGTTGTACCGCGACGGCAAGAAAATTACCGGCGAGCCGATCGAAGGCGCGACGAATTGGCTTGACCGGGAGGGGACCGCGGCATCCGTGTACCAGCTGTACACCGTCGTCGACGGCGTCGAAACACCGGCGACGCAACGATTCGGCGTTTGGCAAAAGCAGTACTTGTCCGTCCCGCTCGACAAACCGGCGGACGGCGTCACGAAAGACAATCAGCCGTATACGTACCACGCGGGCGATGCCAGCGTCGGCGACCTGGACGGAGACGGAACCTACGAAATCGTGCTGCTGTGGAACCCGAGCAACGCGAAGGACAACTCGCAAGCGGGATACACAGGCATCGTCTATATGGACGCGTATAAGCTGGACGGAACGAGACTGTGGCGAATCAATCTCGGACCGAACATTCGCGCCGGCGCGCACTACACCCAATTCATGGTGTACGATCTCGACGGCGACGGGAAATCGGAAGTCGCGTTCAAAACAGCCGACGGCACCGTCGACGGCGTCGGCAACGTCATCGGCCGAGCCGGCGTCGATCACCGGAACAGCAGCGGATACGTCCTTCAGGGCGCCGAGTATATAACGGTCTTCGAAGGCGCGACCGGCAAGGCGCTCGCCACGGCCGAATACGATCCGCCGCGCGGCGACGTATCGTCTTGGGGCGACTCGTACGGCAACCGGGTGGACCGCTTCCTCGCGGCCGTCGCGTACCTCGACGGGGAACGCCCGAGCCTCGTGATGAGCCGCGGCTATTATACCCGCACGGTGCTTGCCGCCTACAACTACCGGGATGGCCAGCTGACGAAGCTGTGGCGCTTCGACACGAACGACGAGGGCAACGGCGGCTACGCCGGCCAAGGCAACCATAACTTGTCCATAGGCGACGTCGACGGGGACGGCAAAGACGAAATCAGCTTCGGCGCGATGGCGATCGACGACGACGGCACCGGTCTGTACACGACCGGCCTCGGCCACGGCGACGCGATGCACCTCGGCGATCTCGATCCGGACCGCCCGGGACTCGAACTGTTCGACGTGCACGAGCACGCCGACTCGCCGTACGGCATGGAAATGCGCGATCCCGCCACGGGCGAGGTATTGTGGGGCGTTCGCACCGGCGTCGACACCGGCCGCGGCATGACGGCGGATATCGATCCCCGCCATTTGGGCGAAGAGGCGTGGAGCGCGACGATCACGAACGAACAGCAGGTGCAGATTACCGGTTTGTATAACGTAAAAGGTGAGCGGATCAGCTTGAACATTCCGACGTCGACGAACTTCGGCATTTGGTGGGACGGCGATCTGCTCCGCGAACTGCTTGACGGCATCCGAATCGACAAGTGGGATTACGAGTCTGAAACGACGCAAAACGTTCTAACGGCAACCGGCAGCGCGTCGAACAACAGTACGAAGGCGAATCCGAGCCTCCAAGCCGATTTGTTCGGCGATTGGCGGGAAGAGGTCGTCTGGCGGGCGGCGGATAGCAGCGAACTGCGCATTTACTCGACCACGGACGTAACGGAGCACGGTCTCCGAACGCTGATGCACGACCCGATCTACCGACTCGGCGTCGCGTGGCAGAACGTCGGCTACAACCAACCGCCGCACACCGGCTACTACCTTGGCGTCGGCATGACCGAGCCGGCTGCCCCGAGCATCTACCTGACCGCAGCGAACTTGCCGGACATCGAACCGCCGACGATTGTTTTCCAGTCGGCCGACGGAGCGACGTACGGCGTCGCCGATCTCGTCCCGCTCGGGTGCGAAACGACCGATGCGCAATCCGGCATCGTTTCCTCCGACTGCGATCCGAACGCCGCCGCATTCGGTTACGAGTTGGGCGGGGGCACGCACGTCCTGACCGCCCATGCGACGGACGCGGCCGGCAACGCCGCGCAGGCGTCGATCACGATCCATGTCGCGGTCGACTTCGAAGGCGTCATCGCATTGACGCGAAGCTTCGTCTCTTCCGCAGACGTCGAATCGTCGCTGATCGAGAAGCTGCAAGCGGCTCAGGCGGCGGACGCGCGGGGCAACGGGCAAGCGAAAGAGGGGCAGCTGGGGGCGTACATGAACCAGCTGAAGGCGCAGACCGACAAGGCGATCGCCCCCGAGCAGGCGAGCGTCCTCGCCGAACTCGCCCGACAACTATAACCATAACGTTTATAACGCAACGCAAAAACCACTCGGCGCCGCCGAGTGGTTTTCCATTTACGATAAAAACACGCCGCCGTACACGAACGCGCCGACGATGACGAACGCGGGGTGAATGCGTCGGACCTGCATGAAATAGAAGGCGACGGCTGCGATACCCAAAAACTGCAATATGCCGATCATCTGAACCGATTCCCACGAGCTCTCCCACGTCACCAGCAGCATCATGACGGCGATGACGGGCTGCACGAGCAGCGTCATGCCTTTCACCGCCGGCGACTGCTTATACTTTTGCAATAGATTCAACAGCAAAATCAGGGCGATCGCGGAAGGAGCGACCGTCGCGACAATCGCGATCACAACCCCGATCCATCCGGCGACATCATATCCTACGTAAGAAGCGATCTTCGTGGCGATCGGGCCCGGCAGCGAGTTCCCGAGCGCCAGTACGTTCGTAAACTCCGCGCTCGTCAGCCAGCCGTTGTTCGGCACGACTTCTTGGTACATCAACGGGATCGAGGCGGGACCGCCGCCGTATCCGAACACGTTCGCCAGGAAAAAGCCGAGAAACAATTCCCACCATTCCGACATATCAGCCTTCTCCTTTCTGCGTCCGCCGGTCGTTCCATCGCGCTTTCACCCTATGATGGATGGAGCCGTACGTCAGGAACGCGGCGATCACGATCGCTGGATGGAGCGCGGCGAACTGCAGCAGCGCGATCGAAACCGCGAATAACGCGATGCCTAACGCGACGCCTAGCCCTTTCACCGCTTTTTCCCCAAATTCGTACGACATCACGCCGAGCATGACCGCGATGACGGGGACGACGGCCGAAATCATGCCTTTCACGACCGGAGACGTGCTGAAGAACGTAATAAACGCGTACAGTCCGACCATGGCGGCGCTTGTCGGCACGATGTGGCTGAGCAGTCCGATCAATGCCCCGATTACGCCTTTCTGCCGGTATCCCAAATAGGCGGATAGCTTCGTGGCGATCGGGCCGGGCAGGGCGTTCGCGATCGCCAGCACTTCGCCGAATTCTTCATCCGACATCCAGCGATAACGCGTCACCGCCTCGTACCGGATCAAAGGCACGATGGAAGGACCGCCGCCGTACCCAAGAATGCCCGTGCGGCACATGGCGACGCCGATTTGCAAGTATGGATTATTCATCATTAGGGCAGTACTGCTCCTTTCCGTGAATCGATTCGCCAATCCGTTATAACCGGATGCCCATACGGCTTTTGTAGCGTTTGATCAGCACTTGGCAATCCACGCTGACGACGCCTTCGAGCGGGTACAGCTTATGCTGAAGAAAACCTTCCATTTCTTCATGCGACGCGAACAACCCGTGCATATGCAGCTTGCTCGGCCCCGACATATGGTACAAACTCGTTACCTCGGGTTCGGAGGCAAGGCGGTCCGCCACGCTCATCAAATGGCGCGGTTCCACGTCCACATTAAAAAAGGCGGACACCGTCAGCCCGAGCCGCTCCGGATTCAAAATGCAAGCGAACCGCTCGATCGTACCGTTCTCGACCAGCGCGTTCAACCGAGTTTGCACGGCAACGCGGGACAATCCGACGCTCTTTGCCAAGTCCGTATAGGACGCTCTCCCATCCTGGGACAAAATTGAAATCAGCTTCCGGTCGATGTCATCGATAGTCGGCATCATACGTTTCGTATCACCTTTTTCCAATATTGTGTGCAAAACGTAATTAATAAAAATAAAATCCTTTCGATACGTAAGAATATACGCCGATTTGAAAAGACTTTCAATCTTTTTTCGGGAATCATTTCCTTGCGATCGGGAACAATGAAGGTTGGCATTTCCGGTACGCAGACGTATGTTGCTATAATGGATACAATCGAACGGAGGTGGAGCGTATGGTAAATACGTATGTGTACTCGAGGCGGGAAGAATTCGTCAATGCGCTCACGCATGGGCTCGGGGCGGTGTTCAGCCTCGTCGCGCTCATCTTGCTCGTCGTGTTCGCAAGCTTGAAGGGGACGGCTTGGCATATCGTCAGTTACTCTGTGTACGGGGTAACGATGCTGCTATTGTACACCTCTTCGACGCTGGTGCACGCTTTCCCGGAAGGCAAGTTGAAAGACTTATTCGAAACGTTCGACCATTCCTCGATCTACTTGTTTATCGCCGGCACGTACACGCCGATTCTGCTTACGCTGCTCCGCAGTCCGCTCGGTTGGTCATTGTTCGGCGTCGTTTGGGGCATGGCCATTGGCGGGGTCGTGTTCAAAGCGTTCTTCACCAAAAGGTTCTTGTACTGGTCGACCTTCGGCTACATCGCAATGGGGTGGATGATCATCTTCATGTGGAAGCCTTTAGTCCGCGCAGCCAGCCCCGAAACCTTGTTTTGGCTGGTCGTCGGCGGCATTTGCTACACGCTGGGATCCGTTTTTTACGTCTGGCGTGGGTTTCCGCATCACCACGCGGTTTGGCATATATTCGTCCTCGCCGGCTCCGCCGCGCATTTCGCCTCGATTATGTTCATGCTGCCTTAGAAGTCTTCCTATATGTATGGGGTGAGGGCACGCCGATGCTTTCGCCCTTTTTTCTCCGCTTTCCCTTGACCGGCGATTGGAAGCCCGAACGCTCAGGCACTCTGGGGCGCTGCTCGGCGGTCATGTGTTTCCTTTTCCCGTGCCTAACCCCGCTTTCCCTTAGTTCAGTAATAGGTGGCCCGAACGCTCAGGCACCTCTGGGGCGCTGCTCGGCGGTCATGTATTTCCTTCTCCCGCGCTTATCCCCGCTTTCCCTTAGCTCAGCAATAGGAGGCCCGAACGCTCAGGCACTCTGGGGCGCAGCAGCTTGGCGATCGTGTGTTTCCTTCTCCCGTGCTTATCCCCGCATTCCCTTGGCTCAGCAATAGAAGGCCCGAACGCCCAGGCACAAAGGGACGCTGCTCGGCAATCGTGTGTTTCCTTTTCCCGTGCTTATCCCCACTTTCCCTTAGCTCGGTAATAGGAGGCTCGAACGCTCAAACACTGTAGGCGCGCTCGATGGTCCTGTTTTTCCTTCCCTTTCCTATTCCCACATTCCCTTGCCTTAGCAAAGGAGGAATGTAAATTTTCGTAAGCAGGTTGCAACCGTGATTCGCGCTAATTTTTGCATAGATCGTTACACCGCCTGTACGCCGATGCCGAAAAGGGAACATGCCGCACATTCGTCCGGGCAGATGTTGGCGGCGCGCAGAGGGGGAGTCTTGCGCTCGGCGCGAAGAAAACAAACGTCTAACCATTGCTGCCGCTGATTCATGCGAAGCTTTGCCCCGTTCCAGCGAAAGCAATATTCATCTAAATAGGACTGCAAAGAAGCGGCGCCTAAGCCATGGAAGAGACGGCTCAACCATCTACGGGCCTCTTGGAAACATTGGTACAGAGGTTCATTGATATTCATTTTCGCGTACGGAACGAATTCCGATATTGAGCAAGGGTCGACGTGTCGTTCGAAGAAGGTGTCCTTCCCTTCGCGGGTAAGCCGTTTCATACCGTTCAAATGACCTCTGGGAACGCTGTGAAGTTTGATTTCAACCGGTTCCCCCGTCAGATGATCGACAGATGCACCGATAACGACGGCATGCTGGCGCGGTTGATGGACGTACAGGAGAAAGTAGCGAGGTCCCAGAAATTCCAATCCGGCTCGAACATAACCGTCCAGGCGGCGTGAAGCCTCCAGATTGCTTATTGCGCGGCGAAAACTGCGGAGCATGCCCCATGCGCTTTTATAAGAAATTCGGATGGCGGCAGAAAGCTGTACCACGTTGACTCCCCCGGTGCTGGACAGCAGTTCGATGGCCTGAGCCCATTTGCCCAGCGGAGTGCGGCTGCGCTCCATGACAGTGCCGGCGGTAAGGGTCGTTTGGTGTTTGCATAAGCCGCACTGGTATAGCGGAAGTCTTCGAGTCGAAATCGTCGTGCATTCGCGATGGCCGCAACGAGGACAGCGATACCCGCCGGGCCATTTCTGATCGTAAAAATAGCGATATGCCGATTTGTCGTCCATTTCTTAAACCTCCCCCTCATGATATGAGTATACCAGAACAAATGTTCCCAATTCAATAATAAGTTGAGGTCTCAAAGTGTTGGGCGTTTAAAAGGTTTGGCTGTAAGTCATTAGAAGAAAACGACTGAGGCAAGGGAAAGCGGGAATAAGCCGTGGAAAATCGAAACGTCGGTCGGGGGCCAACTAATGGAACGGGATCGTTAGAGGGCAGGTCAGAGGGAGGAACGTTTCGATTAGTATAAGAGGAGCGCAAACAGGAAAACGGCTGAGGCAAGGGAAAGCGGGAATAACGCTGCGAGAAGCCGGAAGTTGACTGGGGGAGAAGCAAAGAGAATTCAAAAGCAGGTCGGGAAAGGGGCAAAAAGTCCGCGAGAAGCTGAGAACAAAATGGGAGAGAGGCAAAAGTCCACGGGAAGCAGGGAACAGAACGGGTGAGAGACAAACATTCCGCGAGAAGCTGAGAACAAAATGGGAGAGAGGCAAAAGTCCACAGGAAGCAGGGAACAGGACGGGTGTGAGTCAAACAGTCCGCGAGAAGCTGAGAACAAAACGGGAGAGAGGCAAAAGTCCACGGGAAGCAGGGAACAAGACGGGTGAGAGACAAACAGTCCGCGAGAAGCTGAGAACAAAACGGGAGAGAGGCAAAAGTCCACGGGAAGCAGGGAACAGGACGGGTGAGAGACAAACAGTCCGCGAGAAGCTGAGAACAAAATGGGAGAGAGGCAAAAGTCCACGGGAAGCAGGGAACAAGACGGGTGAGAGACAAAAAGTCCGCGAGAAGCTGAGAACAAAATGGGAGAGAGGCAAAAGTCCACGGGAAGCAGGGAACAGGACGGGTGAGAGACAAACATTCCGCGAGAAGCCGGGACCTGTCGGGGTGAGAAACAAAAGTCCACGAGAAGCTGAGAACAGAACGGAGAGAGTAAAAGTCCACAAGAAGCTGATGGTTGACCGCGAGAGGGAAGATTAGTACGCGAAAAAACGATAAAATCGGCGAAAGAGGGGAATATGTTCGCAAAGAAACAGGGGTTGGCCGTGAAGGTTAGGGATAGTGTTGAGGAGCTGCGACAAAAGGTTGAGGGTCAATGGTTGGTAAGCAAAGCTGCGGGATCGCGGGTGCAAAAATAGGTTGTTTCGAAAAGGAGGTCGGGAGTAAGATATAACTTAGTGTAAAAGTCCGTATATAGACATAGGGAGAACGGGGAGAGCCAATTGAAGACGAGTTTGGGTGCATACGCGATGTTGATCGCCGTCGCCGTGATGTGGGGAGCGAATTTCGGCATTTCGCGCCTTGCGATGGATACGTTCGATCCGGTGTTATTTACGTTTTTGCGGTTCGGGCTCGCCGTGCCGTGCTTTTTTTTATTGTTAAAGTGGCAGGAGGGCAGCGTCGGGCTGCCGCGGGCTGCGCTGCTGCATACGTTCGCGCTCGGTTTGTTTGGCGTCACGCTGCTCGAGCTGCTAGTCATGTACTCGATTAAATATACGACGCTAGCGAATGCATCGTTGTTGAACGTCGCGCCGTGGCCGATCTTTACGGCATTGCTGGCGCCGCTCGTCACGCGGGAGAAGTTGAGCGTTCGAGTGGCGGTCGGAGGCGGCATCGCGATGGTCGGCGTCGCGCTCGTCATTCTCGGCGGGAGCGGGCTCGATTTGTCGTCGGAACATATGGTCGGCAATTTGATGGCGTTCGCCGTCAGCATTATTGGCGCTTGTTTTAATTTAGGCACGATGCCGTTGATGAACAAGTATTCGGCTCTTCGGGTAACTGCGTGGACGTTGTTGTTCGGCGCGTTGTGCATGGCCCCGCTCACGTTCGCTTCGTGGGGCAAAGTGCAGTGGGGGACGCTTGGCGCCGTCGAGTGGGGTTCGATCGGGTATAACGTTTTATTCTGCACGCTAATCGGGTTTTTGGGCTGGAATTGGAGCATGTACAAAATCGGGGCGGCGCGGGCGAATTTCTTCCGCTACGCCGTTCCGGCGGCTGCCGTCGTCGCCGGCTTCGTCATGTACGACGAGGCGATTACGTTCACGCAAATCGCCGGCGGCGCGTTCATGCTGCTCGGCCTCGTCTGGATCAGCATGGAGCGAAGGGTCGCGAAGCCGATCGCCGGAGCGGCGTAAGCGATGCTATATCTTATCGTCGCTTCTTTGGCATGGAGCATCGTAAGCGTGCTGGTTAAAGTCGCGTCCTTGCAGTTCGATGCATATTCGATCACGTTCGCGCGGTTTTCGATCGGCGTAGCGGCGCTCGCCGTTTTCCTGTACGCGACGCGCAAGTCGCTTCGACCGGCGGCGATGCACCGATGGATCTGGATCGGCGCGATCGGCAAATGCGCGAATTATTTGTTCGAGAATATCGCGATTTCGATCGGCCATGCGTACGGGGGAGTGCTCGTCCTGCCGATTCAGACGATTACGCTGCTGATCGTCGGCATGTTCCTGTTCAAAGAAAAGCCGGGAGCGCGCAGCTGGGGAGCCGCCGCGCTCGTGCTGGCGGGCGTGCTCCTGATCACGTTGAACGGCAGGCCGCCGATGGCCGCCTTCGGCGAGCAGGGGGTCGTAACGCTGTTGTTCGCGCTTTCCGGGGTCGGCGCCGCGCTGCATTTCTTAAGCTCCAAAATGCTCCTCGACGCGATGAACGACGTGTCGATGAACTACAGCACGTTCTTCTGGGCGTCGCTGTTCGCCGCCGCGCCGCTCCCGTTCGCGGCGGATTGGGAGCCGACGTTCGTTCCTGGCGCGTGGCTGGCCGCCGTCGCGCTCGGTCTCGTCACGGGGTTCAGCTTCATCATGCTGTCGAGGGCGCTCAGGACGGTGAAATTTTCCGTAGCCGTCATCGTTTCCAATATGGCCGCGCTGTTTACCGTGTTGTGGTCGGGCCTGTTTTTGGGCGAACCGATAACGTTGTATATCGTCCTCGGCGCGGCGACGATCGTTGCGGGGATGACGATGCTGAATTGGCCGTCGAGAGCCGCTCAAAAGGGTTAAAAGATTTTTTTCGTTTGCTGGTCCGCTTTCAGTATTTCGATGGCTTCCCGGAAGCGCTGCGAGTGAACGATTTCGCGCTCGCGCAGGAAAGTCAGACTGTCGATCAAGTCCACGTCGTCGGTCATGTCGATAAGCCACTGATAGGTGGCCCGCGCCTTCTCCTCGGCCGCGACGTCTTCATATAGGTCGGCGATCGGATCGCCTTTGGCTTGAATGAACGCCGCGGTCCACGGAACGCCCGCGGCGTTGTGGTAGAAGAGCGCCTTATCGTGGTTGGCGTAATGGTCGCCGAGACCGGCTTCCTTCATTTGCTCCGGCGTGGCGTCTTTGGTGAGCTTGTAGATCATCGTGGCGATCATTTCGAGGTGCGCGAGCTCTTCGGTGCCGATATCGTTAACGATCGCGATCACTTTCTCGGGAAGCGTATACCGTTGGTTCAGGTAACGGAGAGCCGCGGCCAGTTCTCCGTCGGCGCCTCCGTACTGTTCGATCAAATATTTCGCCATCCGCGGATCGCATTTGCTGACGCGAACGGGGTACTGCAGCTTTTTCTCATAAATCCACATCCGTCCGATTCCCCCCTCTTGGATCCTACACTTGCCAAGGCCAAGGCGCTTCCTTCCAAGCGAAAGGCGCCGGCGAATAGCTGCTGCCGAAATGGCGCAGCGGTCCGAACAGCGCTTCGAACTGCTGCTTTAACGCCATGCTTTTCTGCGCGAACTGGTTGTACTGCGCGATGGCGGCTTGGTCGTCCGGGTGGGTGTCCAAGTATAAATTCAATTCTACGAGGACGAAATCGACTTCTTGGATTTGCCGCAATAGCTCGTAGTAGGTTTTCTTCTGGTCGTCCTTCCAACCGTCGATGGTGCTCATTCGCGTTTCTCCCCCTTTTGCAGCGATTCGTACGGGTTCGAGTACGGCGCGAACAAAGCGGGCCATAGCGTGCCGTGCTTTAACGCGTCGCTCGGGGAAAATTGCGGAAGCCCGTACGGCTGGAAGCCTAGGTACAGCTGGGGCGGGGTTTCGTATGTTTTCACCGGCAGCGGTGGACACGGGTCGAACGGGCCGACGAACGGCGTATAAGTTTTCCTCGGCGTATACATGACGATACCTCCCGAAAAAGCGTACTCCGTACACATATTCGTATGCCGGGGCGCGGCGAAAAAGTCCGAAACATTTGTTGATAAGGTTAAATTGGTTCTGCTAGAATCTGCTTGGACGGTTCGCTGCAGGGGCGTCGCCGGCGACGTGAGCGTAACCTGCCGAGAGGCGGCGGCACGGAGCGAAAGCGTAGAGTATGGAAGGGGAGAAAAAAGCGAATGGTTCGCTTTGGCATCATAGGGACAAATTGGATTACGGAACGTTTTTTGCAGGCGGGCAGGACGGTCGAAGGGTTCGAAGCGGCCGCCGTTTGTTCCCGCGCGCTCGAACGCGCGGAGGCGTACGCGGCGCAGCACGGAGTTCCGCATCGCTTCGCGAGCGTCGAGGATATGGCCGCGTCGGGAACGGTCGATGCGGTATACATCGCAAGCCCGAACGCGTTGCATGCGGAGCAGGCGATTCGCTGCCTGGATCTTGGGCTGCACGTGCTGTGCGAGAAGCCGCTGGCTTCGAACGAATTCGAAGCGGCTGCGATGATCGAAGCGGCGAAGCGGAACGGGGCGCTGCTCATGGAAGCGATGAAAACGACGTTCCTGCCGAATTTCGAAGCGATACGGGACAATCTGCATCGCGTCGGTAAGGTCCGGCGGGTGAACGCGTCGTACAACCAGTATTCGTCGAGGTACGACGCGTACCGGGCGGGGACCGTCTTGAATGCGTTCGATCCGACGCTGTCGAACGGCGCGTTGATGGATTTGGGCGTCTATTGCATCTACCCCATCGTGCGGATGTTCGGAGCGCCGAAGTCGGTAAAGGCGAACGGCGTCATGCTGGAGTCCGGCGTTGACGGCGCGGGCAGCTTGCTGCTTCAGTACGAAGGCATGGAAGCGGTGGTCGCGTATTCGAAGATTACGCATTCGACCGTCCCGTGCGAAATTCAAGGGGAGGACGGGAACCTCGTGTTCGATAAGATGAGCGAGCCGGAAACGGTCGAGTGGCGCAACCGCCGGGGGGAGGCGGAAACGTTGACGCGGCCGCAATCCGAGCATACGATGCGCTACGAGATCGAAGCGTTCATGGAGCTCGTCCGCCGCGGGGCGACGGAATCGCCGGTCAACAGCCACGAGGTGTCGCTCGCGACGATTCGCATCATGGACGAGGCGCGCCGTCAAATGGGGCTGGTCTACCCGGCGGACCGAAATCGGCCATGACCGGCGGGGCGGCGCTGTTTCCCGATGCCGCGCTGGCGGAGGACGTGTATCCGAGAGCGTACGCGTATTATTTCCGGCAGTGGCAGGCGTTCGATATGCCGTTTCACCGCCACGACTCGACGGAGATCATGTATGTGATCCGGGGCGAGTGCCGCGTCGAAGTGTCGCATCGGGAATCGGCGCCGCCGGATGCATTCGGGCTGACGAACGGCGAATTCGTCGTCATCGGGGCGAATGTGCCGCATCGCCTCGTCGTCGAGGGCACGTGCCGCATGCTGAACGTGGAGTTCAACTTCCTGCGCAGCGAAGCGGCGGCGGTGCCGTCGATGCGCAGGCTGGCGGCCGAAGAGCGCGCGCTGAGCGCGCTCTTGTCGGCTCCGGAGCCGTATTTACTGCTTCGGGACCCCGACGAAGTGTACTATGCGTTGAAGGCGCTCGTGCTCGAGCTGGATGCGGCGGGCGCGAACGGCGGGACGATGGCGCATTTGCTGTTCGCCCAGCTGCTGATTCGCATCGCCCGGCTTCGCGAGGAGCGGCGCGGCGAGCCGCAAGCCGAGCGGTATGTGCGGCAGTGCATCGCATTTATGAGCCAAAATTACGACCGGGACATCGGCGCTAAGGATATCGCGGCCGCCGTTAATTTGCATCCCGGCTACGTGCATCGACTGTTCAAGGCGCAAACCGGGCGGACGGTCAACGCGTATTTGACGTCGCTGCGTATCGAAAAGGCGAAAATGCTGCTGCAGCGCACCGATATTCCGATCGCGGACATCAGCGATGCGATCGGGATCGGCAGCAGGCAGTATTTCCACGCGCTGTTCAAACGAATGACGAATCGGACGCCGGCGGAGTACCGCCAAACGATGATGACGCAAAAGTGGGACGTTCGGGGAAAAGGTGACGATAGTTGACACCTTGGGCGCCGAAAAGGTGACGATTTTGATAACGCTTCCCTTGGGGCCGTTGCTACAATGAAACTATAAGCGGCCGCTCGAACGATACTGCGCGCCGCGAAGGGGAAGAGGACATGTCATTCAAAATCGCATTCATCGGAGCGGGCAGCATCGGGTTCACGAGAGGCTTGCTTCGCGATTTGCTGAGCGTGCCGGAGTTCCGGGACATCGAGGTTGCGTTCATGGACATCGACGAACGGAATTTGGGCATGGTGACCGAGCTGTGTCAGCGCGACATTCGGGAGAACGGCCTCGCGATCGACATCCAAGCGACGACGGATCGGCGCGAGGCGCTGCGCGACGCGAAGTACGTCATCTGCACGATCCGCGTAGGCGGCCTTGAAGCGTTCCGAACCGACGTCGAAATCCCGCTTAAGTATGGCGTCGACCAATGCGTCGGCGACACGCTGTGCGCCGGCGGCATCATGTACGGGCAGCGCGGCATCGCCGAAATGTTGAGCTTGTGCCGCGACATTCGCGAATGCGCGCGCGAAGACGTGCTGCTGCTCAATTACGCGAACCCGATGGCGATGCTGACGTGGGCATGCAATCAATACGGCGGGGTGAACACGGTCGGACTGTGCCACGGCGTGCAGCACGGCCACCATCAAATCGCCGAGGTGTTCGGTCTCGACAAGCGCGAGGTGGACATCGTTTGCGCCGGCATCAATCACCAAACATGGTACATACAAATTCGGCACAACGGCCGCGATTTGACGAAGGGGCTGCTTGAGGCGTTCGAGAAGCACGAGGCATACTCACGCACCGAGAAGGTGCGCATCGACATGCTGCGCCGGTTCGGGTACTACAGCACGGAGTCGAACGGCCATCTCAGCGAATACGTGCCTTGGTATCGGAAGCGTCCGGACGAAATAAACGACTGGATCGACCTGGGAAGCTGGATCAATGGGGAAACCGGCGGCTATCTTCGCGTCTGCACGGAAGGTCGCAATTGGTTCGAAACGGACTTCCCGAATTGGATGAAGGAAGCGCCGAAGACGTACGCGCCGGATCAGCGCGGCGAGGAGCACGGCTCGTACATCATCGAGGCGCTGGAGACGGGACGCGTGTACCGGGGACATTTCAACGTCGTCAACAACGGCATCATCTCGAATTTGCCGGACGATTGCGTCGTCGAGGCGCCCGGTTACGTCGACGGGAACGGTATCTCGATGACGAAGGTCGGCGCGCTGCCGCTCGGGCCGGCTGCCGTGTGCAATGTCAGCGTGTCGGTGCAGCGCCTCGCCGTCGAGGCGGCCGTCCGGGGCGACGACATGCTGCTTCGGCAGGCGTTCTTAATGGATCCGCTCGTCGGCGCCGTCTGCAATCCGAAAGAAGTGTGGCAGATGGTTGACGAGATGCTGGTCGCGCAGGAGCGTTGGCTGCCGCAGTACGGCGCGGCGATCGCGGAGGCGAAAGAGCGGCTCGAGAGCGGCCCCCGCGTGCCGACGAGAGATGGGTACCAAGGCGCCGCGCGGCTTCGGGTGAAGTCGGTGGAGGAAATGAGGCAGGATCGCGAAGCGGCGAACAAAAACGCTTCCGAAGCGGACAAAGGAAAGGACCGCGCGGAAGCGAAAGCGTAACGAAACAGGACCCGGCGCCTCTCGCGCCGGGTCCTTCGCATGGGGCGCCCGTTTAGAACGCCGCCGTGTAATCGGGCAAATATTGGATCAAATATTCGTTGAACTCGCCGCGGTCTTCGGATTCGTGGGCGACCGCCGACGCTTCCTCGATCCAGCGGAAGTACGGATGATCCCGCGGCACGTCCGGGAAATGCTGCTCGACGGCGGCGACCCCGTCCATGAGCGGGCCGCGCTGCAGGCCGACGCCGATCCATTGCGCCGCGAGTTCTCGCTCGATCGGCTCCTCCGCGGCGAACGGCGCTTCGTCCGCCGCGGCGAGCCAGCCGAGCGTCTCGGCCGTGCCGACGGCGTACTTGGACCAGCCGTCGATCGCGTCCGAGAGCTCGGAGGCCAGCGGCACGGGCGAGACGCCGCGCAGGCGCAGCATGAGCGCGACGAGCTCCGCTTTCGTAATCGGTTCCTCCGGCCGGAATTCGCCGTTATACCCGATCATGTACCCTTCGGCCGATACTTGCTGAATGTACCGGTACGCCCAGTGACTTGCGTCGACGTCTTCGAACGATTCGCCTTCGAGCTGTCTCAGCCCCTTAATCCGGGCGACGATCGCGGCCGTTTCGGCGCGCGTCAGCAAGCCGTCCGGCCGGAACGTGCCGTCCGGGTACCCTTGCATGAACGGCTGATGCGTGTCCGTTCCGACCATCACCCCGACGGCCGGCGCCGCCGTCTCCACGCCTGCGGCCAGCTCCGCCGTGGCGCCGACCTCGATGCGGCCGCCCGGCGCCGCATCCTCGCCGACCTTGGCGCGGAACGTCGCGGCGACCGCCGCGCCTGCGGCCACGCCGCCGAAATTCCACGTCAGCGTCCGCTTCTCCGCGTCCCACGCCGCGTCGCCCGCGTCGACGATTGTCAGTTCGGCCGGCACGACGACTTCCGCCGTCGCGCCGCCGGACGCTTCCGCGTTCGCCTCGGCGTGGTACAGCAGGCGGTATGTAATCGTTCCGCCCGGCGCGATATGGTCTTGCTCCGCGATGAGCTGAATCGGCTGCAGCGCGCTGGCGGCCGCCCGTTCCGGCGCCGACGGCATCGGGGTCCACCCCGCCGCCGCGACCGCGCATGCGGCGACCGCCGCCGCCGTCCAACGTTTCCACCGATTGTTCATAGGTATGCCCCCTCGTTGTCCGTTACTCCGTTACTAGGAATATAACATACTATTCGGGCGGCGGAACCGGTTTTTGACGGTTGGACGCGCGGCGAAGCTACGCTTCTTTCTTGCGGCTCATTAATATCAAGGCGCCGACGACGATCAAGATGACGGCGATATACGGCTTTCCGGACAAATAACTGAACAGCGACCCGATCGAGAAGACGGCGAAAAAAAGCAGCGACAGCACCGTCAAAATGTTGATCGGGATCAGCAGCCATCGGTTGCGCCCTCCGAACCAATACAGCTCGAACAACCCGACCGCTACGGCCAAAATAAAGCCAGGCCACATCACTTCCCAAATATCGTACAGCATGGACAGCTGGCAGACGACGCCGACCGTCAGCAAAATGCCCCCCGGCACGAGCACGCCGACGCCCCGTCTGCCGGTCACCCCGAAATACAGCCAATGGAAGAATAAACCGAGCGGAATGATAAAGATCGAGGGCCAAAAATATTCGAAGACGTCTCCGACGTCGAACGTCTCCCCTCGATTCATAAATAAAAACACGCCCAACAGCATCAATACCGCTCCGGCCACCGCGCGAACGTTCACTTGCCATCCCTCTTTCCGAACTATGAAAATGTCTCGCTCGCCTCATCATAGCCGTTCGGCCGGTCGAACGTCTTCCTCCTCGAGGTGCATGTCCGAACTGGACTTTAGTCCGGGACGAAAGGACTCGGTTGCATGATTTTCGAAGAGTTGGTTGATATTAAATGTCAAAAATACGATACAAGAGCTTCCGACGAATGGGGACGCAAACCATGGGGACGCAAATTTCGAAGCTTCAAGCGCTCATGCTGGCCATATCCAGCATTACGGTGACGGGGCATCTGCTGTTCATCCCGGTCATCATTAATCGCGCCGGGCGCGATTGCTGGCTGTCGCTGCTCGTCGCCGCGCCGTTCGCCTTGTTTATCGGCTACATGGTATCGACGCTGTCGAAATGGTATCCGAATCAGACGATCGTCGAATACGCTCAATCGATCGTCGGCCGCTGGCTTGGCACGTTGTTCGCGCTGGCGTTTTTGTTTTACTTCTTTCACGACGCCGCGCTGTCGGTCCGGGGCTTCGGCGAATTTTTCACGTCCGCGATCACGCCGCGCACGCCGATTCTCGTCTATTTTTCGGCGATCGTCATTTTGGCCGGATACGCCGTTCGCGCAGGGCTGGAGGTGCTGGCGCGGACGAACGCGATGTTTCTGTGCACGATGATTCCGATCGGCATTTTGGCCTCGATCCTGACGCACCGGGAGAAGGATTACGCCAATTTCTTGCCGATCCTCGAGGACGGGCCGGGGCCGATGCTGCTCGGCAGCTTGAACTTAATCGCGTTGTACAGCACGTTCCTTGTGTTGGGGATGGTTTTCCCGCAGGTGAGGAACGCTCGAAAACTGCGCGCCGCCAGCGTGCTGACGATGGGAATCTTGATCGTTATGTTTCTCGGGCCCGTCACAGGGCCGGTCGCGGTGTTCGGCGGCGAGCGCGGAGCGGGGTTAAGCTTCCCGACGTATCAAATGCTGCGCGACATTCAAGTCGCGGAGCTGCAGCGGCTGGACATTTTAGCGATATTCCTCTGGAGCCTCGGGTCGTTCGCGAAAATATCGCTTTATTTGTACGCTTTGACTTACGGCCTTCAGAAACTGTTCAAGCTGGACGATTACCGCTCGCTCGTCGCGCCGACGGGGGCGCTGCTCGTCGCATTCTCGCTGCTGCTCAGCGAAAGCTTCATCGGCATATACCGATTCCTACAGGATATCTACCCCATTTACGGCCTTCTGATGGGCTTCGTGCTCCCCGCTCTGCTGCTGCTAATCGCGCGCATACGACGTGTCATGGATTCGAAAGGGGGACCGGGAAATGAATCGGAGAGGAAAGCTCGGGTTCGAGGAGGAGGCGGACGACGGGAAGACAACGTTCCTGTCCGACCGGCTGGAAGATAATGCGGCGGCGATTCGGAGGCACTTCGGCCATACGCAGGATTTAGGCGAACGGCGCATTCCGGATGCGGCAGGCGGGGTCGCCGCGATTTTCTTTTTCGACAGCCTCGTGGACAAATCGATCGTCGACCGGTTCGTCGTCGAAGAGCTGCAACAGCCGGACGGCGCGCGAACGGGCGGACCGGTGGGAGCGCTTGCGACGAACCGGCTGAGCGAATGCCGGACGGTCGAGGAGGCCGCCAAGGAGCTGCTATCGGGCAAGACGATCGTCCTGCGCGACGGCTTCGCGCTGGCGTGGGCGGCGGCGACGGACGGCGGAGCGCGGCGCGGCGTGACGGAGCCCGCCTCGGAAGCGGTCGTCCGCGGGCCGAGGGAATCGTTCAACGAATCGCTGTTGACGAATCTCGGGTTGATCCGCCGAAGACTGTATACCCCGAGGCTCCGGGTAGAAACCCGGACGATCGGCCACGTCTCGAATACCCCCGTCGCGCTTCTGTACATTGACGGACTGGCGAAGCCGGACATTCTGCAGGAGGTTCGGAACCGGCTGAACAAAATCGACATCGACGGCGTGGTCGAATCGCAATATATCGAAGAATTCATCGA
This sequence comes from Paenibacillus sp., assembly GCF_035645195.1. Classification (NCBI taxonomy): domain Bacteria; kingdom Bacillati; phylum Bacillota; class Bacilli; order Caryophanales; family Paenibacillaceae; genus Paenibacillus; species Paenibacillus sp. The sequence continues at coordinate 121,321 of NZ_DASQNA010000031.1, forward strand.
AGATCCGGTATATTCCCCGTTCCCTACCGTGTTCAACACGGAGCGGCCCGACCGGGTCGCGGCGGCGCTGCTCGAAGGGCGCATCGCCATCCTGACGGAAGGGACGCCGGTCGCGCTCGTCGTGCCGGCGACGATTACGTTATTTTTGTACTCGAACGAAGATTACTACCAGCGGTACGATATCGCTACGTTGTTGAAGCTGCTTCGTACCGTCACGTTTTTTCTCTCTTTTCTGCTCCCGTCCTTTTACGTCGCGCTCCTAACGTTCCACCAAGAAATGATTCCGACGCCGCTGCTGATCGCCTTGACGGGGCAGCGCGAAGGCGTGCCGTTCGGCATCGCGCTCGAGGTGTTTCTAATGGAAGTCACCTTCGAAGTGCTCCGGGAGGCGGGCATCCGCCTCCCGAAAACGATCGGCTCCGCCGTATCGATCGTCGGCGGTTTGGTGCTCGGGCAGGCCGCGGTCGAAGCGTCCTTGATCGGCCCCGGCACGGTCATCGCCGTGTCCGCGACGGCGATCGCTTCGTTCACGACGCCGTCCTACGGCTTCGCGATCGCCTCGCGCATGATCCGCTTCGCGATGCTGCTGCTCACCGCGTTCATCGGCTCGTTCGGCTTCTTCTTCGGGCTGATCTTAATCGCGATTCACCTGAACACGCTGCGTTCGTTCGGAGTGCCATATATGTCGCCGTTCGTTCCGCTGCAATGGCGAAGCTGGAGAGATATGGTCGTTCGCGCGCCGTGGTGGGCGATGAGGCAGCGGCCGTCCCAAGTGGCCTCCTCGGTTGACCGGTTCGACCGGCCCCAAAAATGGAGCCGACCGGGCGGGGGGAAGAAGCGATGATGCTGCGTCGCGCGGCGCTGGCGCTCCTCGCCTTGGCGCTGCTCCCAGGGTGCTGGGACCAGAAAGAGTTGAACGAAGTCGCGGTCGTCATCGGCGTCGGCGTCGACCAGGGGGAGAAACAGCGTTTCGAGGTGACGGCGCAGGTCATCAAGCCGACCGCGCAGGCCAAGGCGGGCGGCGGCGGCGGGTCGGAGCTGCCGACCTGGAGCCTGACGGCTTCGGGCGAAACGTTCCTCGACGCGATTTCCGAGCTGAACCGCATTTCGCCGCGGCGTCTGTATTGGCCCCATCTGCAAATCATTATTTTTGGGGAGGAACTGGCGAAGGAAGGCATCGCTCCCGTCATTACGTGGTTCGAGAAAAGCCGCGACAGCCGCTCCGGGACGTACGTCGTCGTCACGCGGGGCAGAGCGGAGGACATTCTGAACAAAAGAATCGAGCTCGGCAACATCCCTGCCAAGGCGATGGCGGATATGATCGCGAACGCCGAAATTCGCCAGCTCCCGGCGCGGAAGATGACGCTCCGGAAGCTGACCGGCGTTTTGTCGTCCCCGGGCGTCGACATCGCGGTCGACGTCATCGATCCGCGGGAAATTCGCGGCAAAGTGGAGGCGTACTCGCTGGAAGGGGCGGCGGTGTTCGACAAAGATCGGCTGGTTGAGTACATAACGGACGAAGCGGTGCACGGCCTCGCGATCGCGCATAACACGTACGCCAACACGACGATCAAAGCCCGCTGTCCGCGAGACGGCAGCGGGTACGTCACGTTCCAGGTGACGGATTTCCGCAGCCAACTGAAGGTGACGGTCGACAACGGTAAGATTACAGGGACGTTCGATATTTTCGTGGAGGGCAATTTGCTCGATCAAACGTGCAAAGGCAGTCTCATGGAAGAGACGCAAATGGTCGAAGTGGAGCGAGCGGTCGCGGACCGAATCGAGTCGCTGCTCACCTCCATGTACGAGCGGGCGGCCGCGAAAGGCTCGGACGTCTACGGCATCGGCCGCGAGCTGCGCCGTCACTACCCCAAGGTGTGGCGCAAGCTGGAACCCGAATGGGAAAAGACACTGCGCGAGGTGCGCATTACAGCGGAAATTGACGCGAACATTCGCCGAAGCGGCCTCGTCATCGACCCGACGATCAACAAAATGGAATAAAGCGAAAGGAGGGGACGCGGCATGGAAACGGGTTTGGCGGTTGGACTTGCGGTGTTGTTCGCCGCCATCGCGCTGCTCGACGTCCCGGCGCTCGTTCGTCGCCGCAAGACGAAGCAGCTGATCGTGTACGCCTTCGTCTACGCCGCCGCGGCGGTGCTCAGCGTGCTGCAGCTGTTTCGCATCCGCATTTGGGATCCGAACGGGGCGATAGCGGCGTTCATCCGTTGGTTCGTGCCGGTGTAAGCGGAAGCCGGGCAGGAGATCCTGCCCGGCTTCCGATTTTTTTTATTGATTCAAGTATACGGCTTTGCCCGTACGCGCGGATTCGTATAGCGCCTCGAGAATTTGCGAGACGACGAACGCCTGCTCCGGCGTGACGACAGGTTCTTTGTCCTCGTCGATCGCTTCGATCCACTTCCGCATCTCAAGATCGGCGTCTTTCTCCTGCTTGCCGTCGTAGAACGCTACGCCGCCGGCCTGCAGGTTCACCTCCGTCGTGTAGAGGCGGCTGTGCTTCTCGCCGTTGAGGCGGAGGCCTCCTTTCATGTCGGCGCCGCCTTCCGTGCCGCACAGCGTGCACTTCGCCTCGTCGACGTCGAGCGAGTTGAGCGCCCAGCTCGATTCGAGCATGATCGTCGCGCCGTTCTCCATGACGATCATCCCGAATGCGGAGTCTTCGACCGTAAATTTCTTCGGATCCCAAGGTCCCCAAGCGTTCGCGGCGTTTTCCTTCTGGGACAGCTTGTGGTACGCCGTGCCGAGCACGACCTTCGGCTTGTAGTTGTTCATCATCCACAGCGTCAGGTCGAGAGCGTGCGTGCCGATGTCGATGAGCGGGCCGCCGCCCTGCTTTTCCTCGTCGAGGAACACGCCCCATGTCGGCACTGCGCGGCGTCGAATCGCATGCGCCTTCGCGTAATAAATGTCGCCGAATTCGCCGTCTTCGCACAGCTTCTTCAAATGCTGGCTGTCCGGGCGGAACCGGTTGTTATAGCCGATCGTCAACTTTTTGCCCGTCCGCTTCGCCGCCTCGACCATGCGCGCCGCGTCCGCGGCCGTTTTCGCCATCGGCTTTTCGCACATGACATGCTTGCCGGCTTCGAGCGCGGCGATGGCGATTTCCGCGTGGGAATCGTTCGGCGTGCAGACGTGCACGATGTCGATCGTCGCATCTTTCAGCGCCTCGCGGTAGTCCGTATACGTCTTTGCGCCTTCCGCTCCGTATTTCTCGGCCGCCTCGACCGCGCGCTCCGGCACGATGTCGCAGAAGGCGACCATTTGCACGTTGGACAGTTTGGCGAGGCTCGGCATATGTTTGCCGTTCGCGATACCCCCGCAGCCTACGATTGCGATGCGATACGTGTTACCCATGACGAACGATTCCTCCTAAAGGTTGGTGGGATTTGCGATACGCGGCCGGCGTCATGCCGAACCGTTTGCGGAACACCGCATGCAAATAATTGCCGTTCGAATAGCCTTCGCTGATTGCGATTTGCTCGATCGCTAGATCCGTTTCCGCCAGCTTCTTGCAGACGGCTTCGAGCCGAACTTCTTCCAAAATGCCGCTGAACGACGCGTCGCCGCGAACGTCCTTGAAAATGCGCTGCAGCTGCCGCGCGCTGATGTTCAGGTTTTCCGCGACATGATTGAGCGTGATCGTGCCCGCGTAATTCGCCCGAATGTACTGCATGGCGAGGCGGTACCGGTACGCCTTCATGTCGCGGGACGGCAGCTCGAGGCGCGAGGCCGCCCCGCCGTCGTACGCCCGCGCCGCCTTGAGCAAAATTTGCACGACATGCTGCTTGATCGTCGTGTACAGTCCCGGCGCGCCTTCGCTGCACGCTTCGTACGCCGCGAGGAAGTGGGGCATCGCCTCGTGCACGTCGAACGCGGGAACGCGCGGGAGGGCGCGCAGCTGCAGGACGCAATCGTCCGCCTCCGCCAGCTCCCAGCGGTCCGGGCCGTCCGGCGGCTGCGGCGAGGCGTCGCGCTCCGCGATGTCGACGTGCAGGCACAGCTCATCCATCGCGACGTGGGCGTCCGCTTCCTGGTAGTGGAGCACGCCGGGGCCGGTCAAATAAAACATGCCCTCCCGCAGCGCGTACTCCTGCCCTTCCATGCGGACGACGCCCTTGCCCCTCGGGATGAAATGGAACTCGAACTCGTCGTGCTTGTGAAATTCGACCGTCCGGCCCGGCGCGAACGTCGTCAGATGGAAGCGGAGGACGCGGATGTCGTAGCGCCCCCAGCGCACACGGACGTCGAGCCGCTCCAGCGCGTCCTGCTTCTCGAGCATGACGGCGTACGGGAACTTGTTCACCCCTCGAGTTCCTCCAGCTTGACGGCGCGGCGCTCGCGGGCGGACTTGTTGGCCGCTTCCATCAGCTTCGTCAGCTCGAGCGCAAGCGCGACGTTCTCGTCTGCGGTCGTTCCGTTTTGAATATGGCCGACCCACTGCTCGAACGCGCTTTCCCGTCTCGAAGGCAGCGGCTGCTCCTGCCAGCCGGCGTCCGCGCGTCCGCCGGCCTTCGTGCGCAGCAGCAGCTTGGCGTCGGGCGTGCCGTACAGCAGCGTGCCTTCCGTGCCATTGATCTCGATCGAGAAGGGAGAGTGCGGGTTGACGAAGCCGGCTTCGACGACGCCGACGGCGCCGGAGGCGGTCGACAGCACGGCGACGGCATTGTCTTCGACGTCGCGGCCCGTCACGTAGCCGAACTGGGAAGCGACGTCGATCGGCGCCTCGCCGAGGAACAGCCGCGTCAAGTACATCGGATGGCAGCCGAGATCGATCAAGGCGCCGCCTTGGCATTGCTCAAGGCTGTAGAAATGCTCCGGCAGCCAATCGGCGACCGCGCCGTCGTGGGACAGCCGGACGCGGACGAGCGTCACGCGGCCGAGCAGCTTCCGGTCCAACATGTCGCGGATCGCCAGCGTGTACCCGTCGTTCAGCCGCGGCAGCGACACCGTCAGCTTGACGCCCGCCTTCTCGACCTCGGCAAGGATGTCGTTCGCGTCCCGCAGCGTCGCGGCCACGACCTTCTCGGTGAAGATGTGTTTGCCCGCCCGCGCCGCGGCGACCATCACTTCATGGTGGCGGTTCGTCGGCGCGTCGACGATGACGGCGTCGATGGTACCGCTTCCAAGCATGTCGTCAAGCGAGTCGTAGAACGGGACGCCGAGCTTCTCCGCGGCTTCCCGGCCGCGGGACGGCAGTTCGTCCCACACGGCGGCCATGACGGTGTCCGGGTGCTCCAGCGCTTGCTTGGTATAGTCCCATGCGTGCACGTGCCAGTAACTGATTTTGCCGATGCGGATGGTCATCCATATCTCTCCCGTGTATAAAATCAAGACATTGCTACCTAAGCGTAACATAGGGATTCAAACAATTTAAGTGCGAAATGGCGACATTTGGGCTATGAAATCGCGACATCTCCGAGATCCCGCCCTCGGCCCCGAGTTTCAATAAAGTGCAACCCCCGCAAGAAAGTATGATTGAATTTGCCGTTTCTTCCAGCTTAGCATTAGAAAATGCACGAAACGTAATTAAAAAAGGAGCGGGACAGATGGCATACTTTCATCCGCAGCAAAGCATTTACCACAGATATCACGGCGACCCGGAGCGCACGCTTCAAACGATCGCCGACCGTTATATCGGAGACAATCCGCAGCACCCTCCGGTGTATCGCGTGTTCCGCACGGACGGTTTTTTAAGAAACGACGAATTCCAGTACGTTTTCGATTTCGATCGGAAGTTTCCGGCGATCGCCGAAGGGCAGTACGTTTATGCTTGGGCGAAGTTATGGAGCGAGCAGGACGGAGAGTTTCGATTCGGCGTGAACGGTTACGGGCCGATCGACGTGTATGTGAACCGCGAACACGTTCATCGCACGACGATCGCGGACGAGATGTTCCCGGAGCGCAAACAAGTGTTTGTCGCGAAGCTTATCGCGGGTTGGAACCACTTCGTCGTCCGGTTTACGAAGACGGAACTCGGCTGCGGAGGCCGTTTCGGAACCGGTTCGTTCAAAAATATGCCGTTTCATTTTTTGGCGCCGACGGCGAATCGGGAAGGACAAGAAGGGTGGGTATATACCGCGCCGATCGACGAGCCGCTGCCGCACATTCCCGGCGAGGGCTGGGAGGAAGCCGACTCGGATGTCGTCTGGCTGCCGCGGCTCGGCTGGACGGAAGCGGAGCTTCGACTCGGCCGGTTCGGACGTCAGTTCGCCGGGGCAGCAGGAGTTCGGGCCGTCGCGTGGACGAAAGCGATCAGCGAGCGCCCGGGCAAGCATACGGTCGCGTTCACAGGATCGTTCGAGGGGAAAACGGCGGTGTACGTCGGCGGCCAGCAGGCATTTGCCGGGCAAGGCGACAACCTCCGCTTCGAAGCGGCGCTTTCGTTCGGCGAAACCGATGTCGTCGTCGTATCCGAGAGAGAGGACGGCGGCCGGTGGGACTTTGCGCTTGAGACGAACGAGCCGGGCATCCGTTTCCGTTTGCCGCATCCGGTGCACGGGACGGACGACGTCTGGTTATATGCCGGGCCGTTCGGCGCCGAGGTCGAGCTTTCCCCCGAGCAGCTGTGCCGAATGGATGGGGTGTTTCCGAACGGCCAAGAAGGCGTCTACTGGCGTGTCGACGCGCCGCATGCGGTCGTTCGCCCGTACCTCGAAAACAAGCTGTTCGCGAAATGGAACTATCCGCTCGGCGTGACGCTGTACGGCATGTTGGAGACAGGGCTTGCGCTGAAGCGCGAGCAGTACGTCGACTATGTATTGGAGCATGTGGAGACGTGCACGGCGTTCGACGATTACGCGCTGTGGGATAAGGAAAGGTACGGCGCGGCGGCGATCAACACGCAGCTGTCGGCCATCGACAGCCTCGACGACTGCGGATCGTTCGCGGCGCTGATGATGCGGGCGATAAAGGTGCGGGAGCCGCGCGGCGCGAACAAGACGGCGGCGAGAATCGCCGATTATATTTCGAACGTGCAAGACCGGCTGCCCGACGGGGCGCTCTACCGCGTGCGCGGCAGCACCGAATTTATGAAGGATACGTTGTGGTGCGACGATTTATATATGAGCACGCCGTTCCTGTGCGAGTATTACAAAGCGACCGGCGAACGCAAGTATATCGACGACGCGGCGAGTCAGTTTTTGTTGTATAAAAAGTATTTGTACATGCCCGAGCTGCAAATTATGTCGCATGTGTACGACTTCAAATTCGACAAACCGACGCGAATCCCATGGGGAAGAGGCAACGGCTGGGTGCTGTTCTCGCTTACCGAACTGCTCGCCGCGCTGCCGGAAGATCACGAGAAGAGAGCCGAGCTGCTCTGCTTCTTCCGCGAATTGAGCGAAGGGTACTTGCGGCTGCAAGGCGAGAGAGGCTTATGGCATCAAGTGCTTACGGTGCCGGAATCGTACGAGGAAACGTCCTGCACGTCGATGTTCGCCTACGCGTTCGCCCGCGGCGTTCGTTTCGGCTGGTACGAACAGCCGGAGCCGTACATCCGCTCGGTCATGCGGGCGTGGGAAGGGCTGACCCGCGTCTCGGTCGACCAATACGGCAACGTATACGGCGTCTGCCGCGGCTCCGGATATTCGTTCTCGACATTGTATTACAAAGATGAACTGTCATGGAATTTAAACGACACGCACGGCATCGGCATCGTCATGCTGGCAGGCGTAGAGACGATTAAACTGCAGCGTCATCTCCGGCAATAATTCGACATTCGCATGCTCCGGCCGACAGGTTTCCGCCGCGGCCGGAGCCTTATTTTATGCGGGTTTTCTAAATAAGTCAAAGCCATCAATAAAGTCTTAACCCAAGTCAAGAAAGTGTAATTGCGGGAAAAACGCGGCTCCCGTACGGTAGTAACAGGCGAACAACACGAAAGGCGGGGAACAAGCGTGGAAAGCAAAGTGACCGTGGCCGGGAGGGCGGAGCCGAGCAAAGCGACACAGCTTTGGAAGTCGTTCGGCAAAGATAAATATTTGTATATTTTGGCGCTGCCGGGGCTCATCTATTTTTTAATCTTTAAATATTTGCCGATGTGGGGAATTACGATCGCGTTCCAAGATTATTCCCCCTTCGCCGGGTTTGCGGGCAGCGAATGGGTCGGACTGAAACATTTCGAGAGATTGTTTACGAATCCGGACTTCCCGATTTTGTTCCGCAACACGATGGCGATCAGCTTGCTCAACTTACTTTTTTTCTTTCCGCTGCCGATTATTCTTTCGCTCATGCTGAACGAGCTGAGAAGCGAAGTGTACAAGCGGACAGTGCAATCGATCATTTATTTGCCGCACTTTTTGTCATGGGTCATCATCGTTTCGCTCAGTTTCATCATGTTGTCGCAGCAAAACGGGATTGTAAACATGGCGCTGGAACTGTTAGGCAAGACGAAGGTGCCGTTCTTAACGAATCCGGACTTGTTCTGGTTCATCTTGACGGCGCAGTCGGTTTGGAAAGAAGCGGGCTGGGGAACGATCATCTTCCTCGCGGCGATCGCCGGCGTAAACCCGCAGCTGTACGAAGCGGCCAAGATGGACGGAGCGAATCGTCTGCAGCAAATCTGGCATGTGACGCTTCCCACGATCCGGAACGTAATCATCATTTTGTTTATTTTGCGGCTCGGCGACATTATGGAGGTCGGCTTCGAGCAAGTGTACTTGATGTATAACGGCGCCGTTTCGAATGTGGCGGAAGTGTTCGATACGTACGTGTATCGCGTCGGCGTTCAGCAAGGCGAATTCAGCTACAGCACGGCGATCGGGTTGTTTAAGTCGTTCGTCGGTCTCACGCTCGTGCTGCTGGCGAACAAGCTTGCGAAAAAATTCGGGGAAGACGGCGTGTTTTAAAGGAGGGGAAGACGCATGAAACTGTCGCTCGGAGATCGTACGTTTAACTTGGTAAATTTCATTGCGCTTGGCATCGTTTCGATCGTGACGATTTTTCCGCTCTATTATGTGTTCGTCGTATCGTTTACCGATCCGTACGAATATTTGCAGAAGAAGCTCGTACTGTTTCCGGAAAATTGGTCGCTCGCTTCATACCGGTATTTGCTCTCGACGGAAGCGTTTCCGAACGCGCTCGGGGTGAGCGCGTTTCTCGCCCTCGTCGGCACGCTTTGCAGCTTGGCGGTGACGTCGTCTCTCGCGTATGCGCTGTCGCGCAAACGGTTCAGAGGCAGGAGAGTGTTTTTGATGCTCATCTTGTTCACCATTTTGTTTAGCCCAGGCATCATACCGAACTATATGTTGATTCGCGAGTTGGGGCTTATTAACAGCATATGGTCCGTCATCCTCGCTTCGCTGTCGAGCGGCTGGTTCGTCATCTTGATGAAGGGCTTTTACGACAGCATTCCGGAGGAAATGATCGAGGCTTCGTCGATCGACGGATGCAACGAGGTCGCCGCGTTTTGGCGCATCGTGCTGCCGTTGTCGCTGCCGGCGCTCGCCGCATTCGGTTTATTTTATGCCGTCAGCTACTGGAACCAGTATTTCAACGCGCTGCTATATTTGAACGATCCCGGGTTGTGGCCGATTCAAGTGCTGCTGCAAAACATGTTGATCGACGCTTCCAGCAGTTCGCTCGGCGACGTGGACCCGCTCATTCAGCCTCCGCCGAACGAGACGCTGAAGATGGCTGCCGTCGTCATCGCGGTTGTTCCGATTTTGCTCGTGTATCCGTTTTTGCAAAAGCATTTCGCCAAAGGCGCGATGGTCGGGTCGATCAAAGGATAAGGCGGCCCGGCCGCCTCGGCCGAAAAAGGAAGTTTATGCAAGATGTCCATATCGGACGTCTTTGTATATAATGATAGAACATAAGGGGAGGAAATTTTCAATGTTCCGTAACAAACCAAAACATCAGCGGGCTGCGCAGTTGGCCGCCGTATCCTTGTCAGCCGCCGTCCTGCTGACGGCTTGCGGCGGGAACGCCGCGCAGACACAGAATGGAAGCGCTTCTACCAATGCAGGGCAGGCTGACGACGCTCCGACGAAAATTACGGTCATGTCGCAATTTTTCAGCCCGACGCCGCCGGCGACCGACGGTCCGGTGGAGCAAGAGATCGAGAAAGCGACGAATACGGATTTGACCATCCAATGGGTTTCCGCTAACAACTACATCGACAAATTTAACGTTACGCTCGCTTCCGGCAGCATTCCGGACTTGATTTTGGTGTCGAACCCGTTCGATCCGGTCTTTCTGAAAGCGGCGAAACAAGGGGCGTTCTGGGACGTATCGCCATATATCCAGGACTACCCGAACATCGCAAGCAACATTTCGCAGGTCGCATGGGATTTGACGAAAATCGAAGGCAAAAACTTCGGCGTTCCGCGTCCGCGTCCGTCGGAAGGCGACATTTTCTTCGTCCTTCGCAAAGACTGGCTCGACAACGTCGGCTTGCAGCCGCCGACAACGATCGAAGAGCTTCACCAAGTCATGAAGGCGTTTACGGAACAAGACCCGGACGGCAACGGCCAACACGACACGATCGGCTTCACCGGTTACGTCAATCCGACCGACATGGGTTCGCTTTGGGCGTTCGAACGCGTCTTCACGAAAGCGACCGGCGAGTGGAAGCTGATGGACAACGGCGAGCTCGTGCACACCGCCCTGCTGCCGGAAACGCGCGAATCGCTGTTGTTCTTGAATCAAGCGTATAACGAAGGCTTGATTCCGAAAGATTTCGCTTCGATGAAAGTAAGCCAATCGAAGGACATGTTCAAAGCGGGTCAAGCGGGCATGATCGAAGAGAAAACAGGCACGATGCAAGAGTACTACGATATCTTTAAGGCGGCCGATCCAAACTTCGACTTCTTGAATTTGTATCCGCTGACGAACGTAGAAGGTTTCAATACGAAAGGACCGGGTTTCTCCGGCATGAACGCGATTCCGAAGAGCGTGCCGGAAGAGAAAATGAAGAAAATTCTCGCGATGATCGACCAGTGGATGAGCGAGGACGTGTTCATTCTCCACTCGCAAGGCATCGAAGGCGTTCATCACACTGTAAAAGACGGGGAAATCGTCATCGATTCGGAGAAAGTGATCGCGGACGCGATCGGCGACTATAACCAAATCGTGTACGTGGCGGACCCGTACGCGAGCACGGTGAAGAAGACGTTCCCGGAAGAAGCGAAGAAGTTTTATGCCGCGGTGCAAGACGAGCGGGCGAAAACGAGCGTCGTCGATGTCGGCATCGGCTTGCAGTCCGAAACGGGCCTCACGTATATGCCTGAACTCCGCAAAAAAATCCAGGACTTGAAGACGAAAATCATCTTAGGCGGAGAGCCGATCGAAGCTTGGGACAAATACGTCGAGACGTTGAAATCCGACTCGAACTTCCAAAAAGTGACCGCGGAAATGAACGAAGCGTACAAGTCCAGATAAACTAAACGAACAGCAGCCCGGTGGTGCGACAAGCAGCCGGGCTGCGTTTTTTATTTCCTTCAAAATATTGCCAAGTGGTTTGCGGGTCGGGCCCGTGGTACAATGCAAGAATGAAATTAACGCGACGGGTGAAAAGTCATGAACGCAAAGCTGAACGTATGGCAGCGGTGGTTGGCCGGATTTCGAGGCTCGCATTATCGGCGAAGTTTGATAACGCTGTTGTTATTCGCCAGTCTTCCGGGTATTGTAATCGGTTTCATCCTATTTATTTTCAGCAAATCGCAAATCGAAAGCGAACTGCAGTCGATCCACCAAGGCAACTTGTTGCAGCGGGCTTCCGCGATGGACGAACAGTTTTCGTTTCTGGAGCGGTCAATCGCCTATTGGGCGTTCGACTCGCAGTTTACGAACCGGCTGAAAGATCTTGATTTAACGTACAAATACGAAGAAATTCACGAGATTTACCGGACGCTGCTCGTCATGGAGGGGGCCAATCCGCTCGTAGAGCGGGTGGAGCTGTATGTAAGCGAGCAGGGAGGCCTCCTGTTTACGGTCGACGGCTTTTGGCGGCTCGACGGCGACCGGAAGGAGCGGTACGAGCGTCTTTTGGCGAACGAGCAATCGCTGTTTTGGAACAGCTCCCGCGAACCGGCCGAGATCCGCTTGATCCACAAAGTGCCGGGCATCGGCGCCGAGCCGTTCGGCGTGCTCGTCATGCACTTGAAGAAGGAGCCTGTGCTGGAATTGGTCCGATCGCTCACGCCGTACAACGGGGGGACGACGTTCGTATACGAAGCGTCCGACGGCTGGCTGGTGACGTCGACGCAAAACCTCGAACCGTCGCCGCTCGATCGGGCGATTTTAGGAGACGTGCAGACGCGCGCGGAGGAAGCGGGCACCTATATTTACGATTGGAACGGCGAAACGTATTCGGTTACGTACGGAAAACTGCTGCGCGCGGGCGCCGTATGGCAATACGCGTCCGCGGCGCCGCTGACGACGATTACGGCGCCGATCATCGCCGTTTCGAAATGGATCATGATAGGAAGCGCCGTCGTTCTGCTGCTCGCGATCGCGTTATCGTACTTCGCTTCGCGCAGGCTGTACTCGCCGATCGACAATTTGCTCAAAAAAATGAATCCGCCGAAATCGGGGCAGGGCCAACCGTACCGCGACGAATTCGAATGGATCGCATCGCGGTGGAACGACTTGTCGTACGAAAGCGAAACGTTGAAATCGCGCATCGAGCGGCAGCTGCCGCAGTTGAAGGAAGGCTTCTTGCTGCAGCTGCTGCACGGGTATTTGTACTCGTACACGGAAAACGAGCTGCTCGATCGGATGGAGCATTTCGGCAACGAAGCGCGCAACCGGAGATTCAGTCTCGCCTACATCCAACTGCTCGGCTTCTCCAAGCTGAAAGGTAAGTTTGCGGAAGGCGACGAAGGGCTCGTGACGTTCGCGGCCACGAACATCGTCGAAGAGCTGATGCAAAGCTTGCACATCCAAGCGGACGTGATCAACTTCCACGATTTATCGATCGGCGTGCTCATTTCGCTGCCGAACAAAATGACGCGCGAGCAATTCGACGAGGAAGTGTATCGCATTTGCGAAGAAATTATCGTCTACGTAGAGCGCATACTATTGATGGAAGCGACCATTTGCATCAGCCGGACGGCCGATTCGATCAAGGACGTGCCGATGCTGTTCGAGGAAACGAAGATGGCGGTCAGCTTCCGCAACATTAACGACGGCAAACAAATTATCGACATCACGAAACTCGAATCCATCGGGAACGATCAAGCATTCGATTATCCGTTCGATTTGGAGAAGCAGGTCTTGCACGCGATCCGCATCGGCAGCGAAGAGGATGCGGTGAAGCTCGTCCGGGAGTTCGTGCAGGTGCTCTCCGACAATAACCCGAACGAAGCGACGATGAAGCAGGGTACGCTCCATCTGCTCGGCAGCGTCATGCACGTCGTGCTCCAGTCCGGAATGACGACGCAGCAAATATACGACGGAGCGAATTTGTACGAGCAGCTGTGCGCCATTCGCGAACCGGATCAAGTGATCGAATGGTTCGGACGGAAAGTGATTCATCCGTTTATCCACGAATTCGCGCAAAAACAAAAATGGCAGACGCGCGCCGCGATCGAAAAGGCGATGCAAATGCTGCACGAGCAGTATCAGACGGACATTTCGCTCGATTCTTGCGCCGACGCTCTCAAAATGAGCCCGTTCATCTTAAGCAAAACGTTCAAAGAAGTAACCGGCATCAATTTTATCGATTATTTGACGAACATTCGGCTGGAAAAAGCGCGCGAGCTGCTCAGAGACACGGACCTAAAGATCAGCGAAATCGCCGAAGGGGTCGGCTACCAGCACAGTTATTTCAACCGTTTGTTCAAAAAGCAAGAAGGCGTCACGCCGAGTCAGTACCGCGAAATGAGCAGGCCTGTATCCTAAGGCTTGCTTCTTTTTTTTCAAAATTGTCGCAGCGCGGCAAGAAAGTCTTACCCGGATCGGCTCCTGCAGCAAAAAAGTGCGATAGTGCGGCAAACCGAGATGTTGGTATAGTGGCAGCGGGAGGGGAACGGTATGTTTCAATGGGAAACGTTTCGAAAGCCCGAAGCGAAATACGGTATACATCCGTTTTGGTTTTGGAACGGAGATATGGAAGACAGCGAAATCGTCCGGCAAATCGAGGAGATGGCTTCGAAGCAGGTCGGCGGCTTCTTTATTTGTCCGCGGCAAGGGCTGAAGGTGCCCTATTTATCGGACGCCTGGTTTGAAAAGGTCAGGCTTGCGGCGGAGACGGCGAAACGACTGGGGCTCGAAGTGTGGCTTTACGACGAGTATCCGTATCCGAGCGGCATCGCCGGCGGCGAAGTGACGCTCGAGCATCCGGAGGCGAAGCACCAAACGCTCGCGCACCGGACGGAGCCGGTTGCGGGAGGCGGCACCGTCGAGCTCGATTTGCCGTGGGCGAAAGTGCTCTACGCGAAGGCGGTGCCGATCGATCCGGCGACGGGCAGACGGCGTTGGCCGGAGGCGGTCGACGTAAGCGAATCGATCGGCAACCACCAGGCGGAGCCGATTTTCCAAAAGGCGGGGCTGACGGCGTACAACCAGAAGCGGTTCTTCACCTACCGCACGATGAAGAAGCTGATTTGGACGGCGCCCGCGGGAGACAACTGGGAAGTGCATTGCTTTTTGGAAGAGGAGCTTGAAGATTTTAAATATTACGGCACGTTCGTCGATCCTTGCCATTCGGAGGCGATGCGAACGTTTATCCGGTTGACGCACGACCGGTACGCCCGATCCGTAGGCGATCTGTTCGGAGCGACGATCAAAGGGATGTTTACGGACGAAATCGGCTTGCTCGGCGCCATTCCGTGGTCGCCGCAGCTGCCTCGGTTTTTCCGGGAGCGCAACGGCTACGACATCCGCGAGGCGCTGCATGCGCTCGTATGCGACGACGCGGAAGAGAAGGCGAAAGTGCGCTATGATTTCTTTCAAGCGGTGCACCTTCTGCTCAGAACGACGTATCACGAGCAGGTGTACGACTGGTGCGAGGAGCGGGGGCTTCAATACGCGGCCGAGGTACCGTCGGTGCGGATGACGACGCAGCGGTATTCGCACGTTCCCGGAGGCGACAGCGGACACGAAAAGCTCGGGCGATCGCTCGATTGGATATTGAACCGGTACGCGTACAGCTTCCGCTACAATCCGAAAATGATCAGTTCGATCGGCAACCAATTGAATCGCGAACGCAACTTGATCGAATGCTTCCACAGCGTCGGTTGGTCGATGACGCTGCAGGACGCGAAATGGATGATCGACCGGCTGGCGGCGTTCGGCACGAACTTTTTCAATTTCCACGCGTTCTTCTATACGCTCGACGGCATTACGAAGCACGACGCGCCGCCGTCGCAGTTTTACCAAAATCCGTACTGGCGGCACTTCGGCATGCTCGGGGACTACGTGAAGCGGATCAGTTACGTGATGAGCTGCGGCGCGCCGGTTCGGCCGGTCGCCGTGCTGGACCCGACGACGACGTTCTGGACGCGCATGGGCAATCCGTTCCATGAGTTCCAATACGGCGGCGGGAGCGAAGCGGAGCGGGCGGAATTGGAACGTTACAAAGCGGACTGGCTGGCGGTGTGCAAAGCGTTGACGCTGAACCAGACCGACTTCGATCATTTGGACCCGGAATTGTTAAGCGAAGCGGACGTTCGGGAGGGGACAGCTTTCATCGGCAGGGCGGCGTACCGGATCGTCGTGCTGCCGCCGATGGCCAATTTGGAGCGGGCCGCTTGGGAGAAGCTGAAGGCGTTTCTGGATGCGGGCGGACACGTCGTGGCCGTCGGGAAGCTGCCGCACGAGGACATCGAAGAAGGCGCGTCGGTCGCGCGGGAGATGGCTGAGCGATTCGCCGCAGGCGGCGGCGCCGTGCTGGTTCAGGACGAGCGCGAATTGCTGGAACGGCTCGCCGAACTATCGCTGGACGCGATTCGGTTCGAGTCGGAGCGGCGCGGGTCTTTCTTGGTGCAGCGCCGCAAGCTGGACGACGGGCTGCACGCGGTGTTTATGACGAACCAGGAAGACGGCGTCGTCGAAGCCTCGGTTGCATGGAACGCGGCGGACATCGGAGATGCGGCGGTTCGTCTTTGCTTAGAGACGGGCAAGGCGGAGGTTGTGTCCGCGGAGACGTCTTCGCCGGAGCCGGCGGTCGCGCTTACGTTCGCGCCGTACGCGTCGCATCTGCTGGTGATCGGTCCGCGGGATCGCATCGCTGAGTATGAGGCGGCGGGTGACGAGCGGCGGGCGGATCCCATTGCGCTCGATGCGGGCGGATTATGGAGCGTCGCGGCCGAGTCGCCGAACGCGCTCAGACTCGATGCGTTCGAGCTCGCGGTGGAGCCGGAAGGCGGAGCGAACGCAGGCACGGTCGTGCAAGCGAAAACGTTCATCGATCAATGCGAGGATATCGCGAAAGAGCAGCGTCTTCCGTTAGCGTTCCATCAAATTTTCGGCACGCCGATGAAAATGCATGCGGCGTATCCGCTGCCTGTCCGTTACACGGTCCGATTCGACGTCGAGACGATGCCGGCCGGCGGTTGCTTCCTGCTGAAAGATCGCGGAGCGATTTCGGGAGAGCACGCGATTCGGATCAACGGCCGGGAGCTCCCCGCGGACGCGTTCGAGCCGACGATGTTGTACGATCGCGCGAACGAGCGGGCCGATATTCGCTCGTATTTGCAGCCGGGCGTCAATACGCTCGTCGTCGACGTCGTCGTGGCGCACGACTGGGACGGCGTGACGGACGCGCTGTATATTTGCGGCGATTTCGGGGTGTTCCGCAGCGCCTCGTCGGGGCTGCCGGCAATATGCGACGCGCCTAAGCAGCTGCCGCTGTCGGGCGGGCCGTTATCCGGATTCCCGCATTTCGCGGGGACGCTTACGTTCCGGAAAGAGATCGAGTTGGACGAGCCGCCCGCAAGCGGGACGGTCACGCTCCGGTTCCGGGAGTGGGATGCGTCGTTCCACGACTGCGCGGAGCTGTTCGTCAACGGCGTCAGCTTCGGCGCGCGGCCGTGGACGCCGTACGAGTGGAGCGGGGAGGCGTCGGCGTTCCGTCCGGGACGCAACGTCATCGAAGTGAAGGTGACGACTTCGTTGATCGGATTGCTGGAAGGCAAACGGTTCCGCTACGACACGCATACGTTGGAGCCGGCGCTGCCGTAAAGCAGACCGTAAGCATAGAGAGGCGATCGCAATCCGGTTTCCACCGGGTCGCGGTCGCCGTTTTATCTTTTGAACAATTTAAAAAAGGAGCCCGGAGGCTCCTTTGCAGCGGTACAAACTTAAAACTTCACCAAGCCGTCGACGTTCACCGGCAGGCCGGTGCGCATCGAAATGTTGCCGGCGATGCCCGTGAGAATCGACATCGCACCGTCGACGTGGGACGCCGCGCGGTGGTACGGATCCGGCTCCGGCGTGCCGAACAGGTCGTTCAGCAGGATCGGGTCGCCGCCTCCGTGGCCGCCGACGCCTTCTTCGATCTCCGCTTCGTACGCTTCGCCGAACATCGGGATGACGGTAATGCTCTTGGCTTTAAGCGCGCCTTCGTCTTCCTTCTTGCCGCCGGAGTTGACGTAGGACTTCTCGACGATTTTCATCTCGATGCGGCCTTTCGTCCCGTTGAAGTTGACCTGGAACCCTTCCCACGGCATGTAGCAGTTCAAGGAGTACGTGAGAATCGTTTTGTTCCGGTATCGAACGAGGACGCCCATCGTGTCTTCGATGGAGATGCCGTCGCCGAACACGCTTTGGTCGCGGTAGTAGCCGTCTTCATGCTCCGCGTCGGCGTACAACCCTTTCAGCTGCTCGCTCTTCTCGAGGTCGAGGGCGAACGGGTCGCTTTTCGCGATTTCGCTGCCGCGCGCCCGGTTGTAGAACTCCGTTACGCCGCGCTTTTCCGCGTTTTCTTTGCCGTAGAACATGAGCGAGCCTTGGGCGAACACCGTTTGCGGCTGACTGCCGAGCCAGAAGTTCACGAGGTCGAAATGGTGCGTCGACTTATGCACGAGCATGCCGCCGCTGTTGCGCTTGTCGCGGTGCCATCTGCGGAAGTAGTCCGCGCCGTGCTCCGTGTTGAGCAGCCATTCGAAGTGGATGGACGTGACGTCGCCGATCGCGCCGTTCATGATCAGCTCGCGGATTTTCGTGTTGTGCGGCGCGTAGCGGTAGTTGAACGTAACGCGCAGCTCCTTGCCCGTCCGCTTCACCGCGTCGAGAATTTCTTGGCATTTCTCTTCGTCGACGGTCATCGGTTTTTCGGAAATGACGTCGCAGCCGAGCTCCATCGCCTTCACGATGTACGTATGGTGCGTGCGGTCGACCGTCGTGACGATGACGACGTCCGGCTTCGTCTCGCGGATCATGTCTTCGAATTGATTAGCTTTGTACGTCGGCACCGCATGATGCTCGAACTTCGTCGTGAGCAGCTTGTTCGCGTAGTTCATGCGCGTTTGGTTCGTGTCGCAGAACGCGACGAGCTCGGACGTGTCGCGGAAATCTTTGGCGAGGGCGCCGTAGAAGAAAATCGCACGGCCGCCGGTGCCGATCAGGGCGTAACGTTTTTTCATAGGGAAAATCTCCTTTGCACAAAAGAATTTGTAATCGTTGTCATGTAATATACCGCAAGATTCGACTATAATCATCGTAGAAAATTGCTCGTTTTCCGTAAAAAGTTGCAATATTTGCAGCAAAAGGCGGTGGATAGGATGGCGGATTACCAATTCGATACGGCGGATGGTTCGATCCATATCGATTATACGAAACGAATCGGCTTTTATTCGATGGACGAGGATCATTCGCACGAAGGGTACGAGCTGTATTATTTGTTCAGCGGGGAGCGCGATTATTTCATCCGGAACCGGACGTATCGGGTGAAGGCGGGGGAATTCGTGTTCATCGAGCGCGGGGAACTGCATCGAACGCTGGACGTCGGCGTGCCCGAACACGAGCGGATCGTCATCAATTTCGCGGGCGCGCTGCTTGACGGCTTCCCGCTGTGCGGGCGGAACGGCGTCGTCGCGCTGCCGGCCCAGCATCGCTGGAAGGGCGAGTCGCTGGCGCGCGAGCTCATCGCCGAGAGCAAAGAGGACGCGCCGGGCCGCGACGCGATGCTCGAAGCGATGCTGAAGCAGCTGCTGCTGCTCGTGTTCCGAGCGATGGTCGATTGGGCGGAGGAGGCGGCGCCGCCGTCCCCGGTTCACCGGCTCATGTCGGAAATCGCGGGGTACGTCGGCGAGCATTACGCCGAGCCGCTGCTGCTGAAGGACGTGGCGGAGCGGTTTTACGTCAGCCCGTTTTATTTGAGCCGGAAATTTAAGCAGTGCACCGGCTTCGGCTTCGCGGAATACGTGCAGCTCGTTCGGGTGCGGGAAGCGCAGCGGCTGCTGCGGGAGACGGATTTGAAAATGATTGACATCGCCGAACGGACGGGCATCGGTCCCGTCGCCAGCTTCCATAAGCTGTTCAAACGGTTGAACGACTGCTCTCCGCTGCAGTACCGGAAGCGCCAGCGGGCCGCGGCGTCAGCCCCGGACGCGCGTCGCTGAGGCGCGCTCCTCGAGCTTCGCGTCGAGCAGCTCGGTGCGGCGGGCCGGCCCGGACCCCGCCATAATGTCGAGCAGCGCGCCCGCGATGCGCTCGGCGAACAGCGTCACCGGCGCGCCGACCGCCGTCACCGGCACGTCGAGCTCGGACAGCTGCGGAATGTTGTCGTAGCTGACGAGCGACAAGTCGTCGGGCACGCGCAGGCCGCCGTCGAGGACGGCGCGGAGGAAGCCCGCCGTGACGTCGTACGCGCCGGTGACGACCGCGGTCGGCTTCGCTTCGAGCGCGAGCAGCTTGCGGCCGGCTTCGTAGCCGTCGCGCCACGTGTTGCCGTCCGAGTTCAGGACGAACGCGTCGCTCGGCGCGAGGCCGCAGGCGAACGCGCCTTCCATGAAGCCGGCGACTTTCTCCTGCTGCTTGCTGTCGGCTTCGCGCGCGTCCCCGACGTACGCGATTCGGGTATGGCCGAGGCTCGCGAGATACGTCACGGCTTCCCGCAGCGCGTCTTTCCGCTTCACGTCGACGACGGCGTACCGCGAACCGACGAGGTGCGAGGCGCCGATCGACACGACCGGGATGTCGGTGGCGACCGGCTCGGCGTTCCGCTCCTCCGGCGTAATGTCCTCGAACACGACGATGCCGTCGACCTGCAGCCGCTGGAACAGCTTCGCGGCCGCCGTCGGGGGGAGGATCGATAATATCATTTCGTAGCCCTTCTCCGACAGGGCGTCGTTGATGCGGCTGACGAGGGCGGACAGCGCCACGCGCTCGAGCGACGGCAGCAGAACGCCGACCGTCATGCTGCGGCGGGAGACGAGGCTTTTGGCCGCGAAGTTCGGCTCGTAGCCGAGCTGCGCCGCCAGTTCGACGATGCGCGTTTTCGTTTCGGGCCGCACGAGCGGGCTGTCGTTGAGCGCCTTCGACACAGTGGAATAGCTGACGCCCGCCAGTCTGGCGATGTCTTTGATGGTGACGTTCATGGCGGTTTCGTCCTCCGAATGCAAACGTTGTTAAAAAAATTTGATGATGCATTAAAAATACCATTGATGAAAGTATATTTTCAACATATGATAGAGTCATTACGAAAATAACAACGTTGTTATTATGGAGGGTGCGAACTATGACGACAGCTACAAACGCGGCTCAAGCGGCCGCAGCGCTCCAAGCGGGCGCGCCTTTGTCGGGAATGACGGACGTATATGCGGCATCTGTCGCGGAGAGCGGCGGCGACCGCGTCGCGATGGTGAAATTCGGCGGCGAGCGCCAGCTGCTCGCGGTGGGCGGCGGCGCGCTGTACGCCGCTTTGGAAGGCGAAGAAGTTCGCGAGGGCGGCGCCGCGTACAAGCTGTGCCCGCTGACGCACAACAACCGGCTCGCGCTGAACGACGCGTTCGAATATACGAAGCCGCGCGCGATCGGCACGCAAATGGCGACGATCGGCCTCGGCGACCGGCTCGGTCTCGCGTCCCCTGGCCATATTAAGACGGTAGCGGGCCGGAACATCCGCCCAATTCTCGCGCAGCAGAGCATTCGCGAGCTGAACCTGACGAATCGCAGCTACGAGGACGTGCTCGACGCGGCGTCGTTCGCCGTATTCCAGGAAGGGTACAAGGATGGCTGGGGCGCCGACGGCGACCATTTGAAAACGCCTGCGGACATCGAGTACGCGCTGCGCCTCGGGTTTTCGATGCTGACGCTGGACGCGTCGGAGCATATCGACAACGCGGCGGCGTCGCTGGACGATGCAGGCGTCGCGGCGCGTTACGCGGAGCTGGATGCATCGTACCGCGCTCGAGTAGAAGCAGAGTACGCTGATCGCACGTTCGCGATCGAGGACGCTTCCATTGAAGTGAGCGCCGCCGCGTTGAAGCGGTACGCGCTCGTGTACGGCCGCGCGGTTCAATTCATGGTAGAGATCTACAGAACGTACATCGTACCGGCAGGCCGCGGCATCGATTTCGAAATTTCGATCGACGAGACGGCGACGCCGACCGACCCGGCCGCGCATTGGTTCGTGGCGAACGAGCTGAAGCGCGAAGGCGTCGAAGTGTACAGCATGGCGCCGCGGTTTTGCGGAGAGTTCCAAAAAGGGATCGACTACATCGGCGACATCGCGCAGTTCGAGAAAGAGCTTGCGGTGCACGCGGCGATTTGCGATCACTTCGGTTATAAGCTCAGCGTGCACTCCGGCAGCGACAAGTTCAGCGTGTTCCCGCTCGTCGCGAAGTACACGTCCGGCCGCTTCCATCTGAAGACGGCGGGCACGAACTGGCTGGAGGCGGTCCGCACGGTCGCGAAGGTGAACCCGGGCTTGTACCGCCGCATGCACGAGTACGCGGCTGCTCACGTGGAGGAAGCGCTGAAGTATTACCATATTACGGCCGATTTCGCGAAGGTGAAGCCGCTGTCCGAAGTGTCGGACGCGGAGCTGCCGGAATATATGAACGAAGACAACGCGCGGCAAATGCTGCACATCACGTACGGCATCCTGCTGACGGCGAAGGACGACTCGGGCGCTTCGCTGTTCAAGGACGAGTTTTACGCGACGCTGGGCGAGCATGAAGAGGCGTACGAGGCATCGCTCATCGCGCATATCGGCAAGCACCTCGAGCTGCTCGGGAAGTAAGGCGGAGGGCCCGTCGGGCGGGCCTTGGCTCTAAGCAGGGCGCTGCGGGGCGAAAAGGCGCAAAACTGCGGCTGTTGCCGCCCGGCGGGGCGCTGTCGGGGCGGATAGGCGCAAAAATGCGGCTATTGCCGCTCGGCGGGCCGCTGTCGGGGCGGATAGGCGCAAAAATGCGGCTATTGCCGCTCGGCGGGGCCTGGCTGGGGCAAATAGGCGCAGAAATGCGGCTATTGCCGCTCGGCGGGCCGCTGCCGGGGCGGATAGGCGCAAAAATGCGGCTGTTGCCGGCTCGGCAGGGCGCTGCTGGGGCGAATAGGCGCAAAATTGCGGCTATTGCCGCTCGGCGGGGCCTGGCTGGGGCAAATAGGCGCAAAATTGCGGCTGTTGCCGCTTATCGGTGCGCTGCCTGCGGAGCCGGACGGCCCGCGAACGCAATGAAACGGAAAGAGGGACAACACATGAGTGAAATCATTCGCAATATGCTGGCGCCGATCCCGATCCCGCCGGTCGTGCGCATTCGGCAGCGGTTCGACCCGTCGAAGCTGGAGGACCCGGTCGGCGTTCTGCGCGAGGAGCTGCAGAAGCCCGGCGCGGTCGACCGCATCCAGCCGGGGCAGCGCGTCGCCGTTGCCGTCGGCAGCCGGGGCGTCGCCAACATCGCCGGCTTCACGAAGGCGACGATCGACGCGATCAAGGCGCGGGGCGCGCATCCGTTCATCGTGCCGTGCATGGGCAGCCATGGCGGCGCGACGGCGGAAGGCCAAGCCGAAGTGCTGAAGCATCTCGGCATCGACGAGGCGACGATGGGCGCGCCGGTCGAGTCGTCGATGGAGGTCGTGCAAATCGACCAGCTCGCGAACGGGCTGCCCGTCTACGTCGACAAAATCGCTTCGCAGGCGGACGCGATCGTCGTCATTAACCGCGTGAAGCCGCACACGGCGTTCCGCGGGCCGATCGAGAGCGGCATCATGAAAATGATCGCGATCGGACTCGGCAAGCAGAAAGGCGCGGAGGCGTGCCACCAGCTCGGCTTCAAATACATGGCCGAGTTCGTGCCGGAGATGGCGACGCTCATGATCAACAAGCTGCCGATCGTGTTCGGCGTCGCGGCGGTGGAGAACGCCTACGACGAAACGTGCCATATCGAGGTGCTCCCGGCAGACCGCATTTACGAACGGGAAGTGGAGCTGCAGAAAATGGCCAAATCGCGCATGCCGAAGCTGCTGTTCGACCAAATCGACGTGCTCGTCATCGACTATATCGGCAAAAACATCAGCGGCGACGGCATGGACCCGAACGTGACGGGCCGTTACCCGACGCCGTACGCGTCCGGCGGACCGGACGTCAACAAAATGGTCGTGCTCGACGTGACGAAGGAGTCCAAGGGCAACGCGAACGGCGTCGGCACCGCCGACTTCACGACGCGCCGCCTCGCGGACAAGATGGACTTCACCGCGACGTACCTGAACGGCCTCACCTCGACCGTCTGCGCGCCGACGAAGCTCGCGACGACGCTCGAGAGCGACGAGCTCGCCATCAAGGCGGCCGTCAAAACGTGCAACGTGCTCAACTTTAACGACTGCCGTCTCGTGCGCATCCGCGACACGCTGCACCTCGGCGAAATCGAAATTTCGGTGCCGCTGCTCGAAGAAGCCCGGAACCATCCGGACATCGAGATCGTGTCCGAGCCGTACCAGTGGACGTTCGACAGCGAGGGGTATTTGCCGAAATGACGAAACCGTTCATCGTCGCCGTAGACATCGGAACGACGAGCACGAAGGCGGCCGTCGTCGACCGCGAGGGCGGCGTCCGCGCCGTCCTGTCCGTCGAATACCCGCTCCATACGCCCGCGCCCGACCGCGCCGAGCAGGACCCCGACGAAATCGTCGAGGCCGCGGTGAACGCAGTGCGCGCCGTCGTCGCCAAGGCGGACGTTTCGCCGGGCGAGATTCGCTGCGTCGTCTTCAGCGCCGCGATGCACAGTATCATCGCGCTGGACGCAGACGGCGCGCCGCTCACGAGATCGATCACGTGGGCGGACAACCGCGCGGCATCGTACGCCGAAGCGCTCAGGGGTACGCCCGAAGGCCAGGCGATTTACGCCGCCACCGGCGTGCCGATTCATCCGATGTCTCCATTGCTGAAGCTTATGTGGCTGCGCGAGCGCGCGCCGGACACGTTCGGGAAAGCGCGCAAATTCGTCGGCATCAAAGAATACGTGCTCGGCAGATGGTTCGCGGAAAGCGGCGCGGGCGCGGCGCATGTCGTCGACCATTCGATCGCGAGCGCGACGGGGCTGTTCAACCTGCGCAGCCGCGATTGGCACGAGCCGTCGCTGGCGCTCGCGGGCATCGACGCGTCGCGGCTGCCGACGCTCGTCCCGACGACGCACGTGCTGGAGGGTCTCCCTCGCGCGGCGGCGGAGAAGCTCGGCCTCGCGCCGGGCACGCCGGTCGTCGTCGGCGCGTCCGACGGCGTGCTTGCGAACATCGGCGCCGGCGCGCACGACCCCGACCAGTTCGCCGTTACGATCGGCACGAGCGGCGCCGTCCGCGCCGTCGTGCGCGAGCCGCGCACCGACCCGCAGGGCCGCGCCTTCTGCTACGCGCTGTCCGACGACCGCTGGGTCGTCGGAGGCGCGATCAACAACGGCGGCGTCTTGTTCCGTTGGGTGCGCGACGAGCTCGCCACCAAGGAAGCCGCCGAGGCGCGCGCCGCCGGCATCGACCCGTACGAGCGGCTGACCGAGCTCGCGCAAACCGCGCCGGCCGGCAGCGGCGGCCTCATCGTGCTGCCGCTGTTCGCCGGCGAGCGCGCGCCGTATTGGAACGCTGACGTGCGCGGCGTGTTCTTCGGCCTGTCGCTCGCGCACGGCAAGCCGCACATGATCCGCGCGGTGCTCGAGGGCGTCGGCTACGCCGTCCGCTCCGTCGCCGAAGCGGTCGCGGACGCCGCCGGCCGCCCGCGCGAAATTCGCGCCTCGGGCGGCTTCGCCCGCTCGCCGTTCTGGCGGCAGACGATCGCCGACATCCTCGGCGCGCCGCTCACCGTGCCGGACGCGATCGAGAGCTCCGCGCTCGGCGCGGCGGCGCTCGGCCTCGTCGCCCTCGGCGACTGGCGCGATTTGGAGCCGGCTCGCGCCTGGTCGACGGCGACGTTCACCCACGAGCCGAATCCGGCCGTCCGGGAAACGTACGACGAGCTGTACGCGATGTACGCGGAATTGTATCCGCGCCTCGTCGACCCGTTCCGCCGCATCGTACAATTTCAGTCCAAATAGGAGGCACCATTCCTCATGAACTTATTCGATTTATCCGGCAAAACGGCCGTCGTCATCGGCGGCAACAGCACGCTCGGTTCGGCGATGGGCGAGGCGTTCGGCGCCCACGGCGCGAAAGTCGCCGTCGTCGGCCGCAACCTCGAAACGTCCGAAGCGGCGAAGCAGCGCATCGAAGCCGCAGGCGGCGCCGCGGCCGTGTTCCAAGCGGACGCGACGAACAAGGAAGATCTGCAGCGCGTTCTCGAAGAGATCGTCGCTTGGTCGGGCAGCGTGGACATCTTAATGAACTGCCCGGGCAAAAACAGCGCCACGCCGTTCTTCGACATTACCGAAGAAGAGTGGGACAGCATTATGGACGTTAACCTCAAGGGCGTCGTCCTTGCATGCCAAGTGTTCGGCAAGCGCATGATCGAGCAGGGCCGCGGCGGCAGCATCATCAACATTTCGTCCGTCTCATCTGGTCCGCCGCTGTCGCGCGTATTCACGTACTCCGCCTCGAAGGCGGGCGTCAACTCCGTGACGCAGTTCCTCGCGAGAGAATTCGCGCCGCACAACATCCGCGTCAACGGCATCATCCCGGGCTTCTTCCCGGCGGAGCAGAACAAGAAAATTTTGTCCGAAGAGCGCATTAAGAGCATCATGGGGCACACGCCGATGAACCGGTTCGGCACGCCCGAAGAGCTGCAAGGCGCGGCAGTCTATCTTGCGTCGGAGAAGGCGTCCGGTTTCGTGACCGGCACGTTCCTCAGAGTCGACGGCGGATTCGGAGCGATGACGATATGACGAATACGAACAACAAACAGCAAATCGGCGTCGTCGGCCTTGCCGTCATGGGCAAGAACCTCGCGCTGAACATGGAAAGCAAAGGCTTCTCGGTCGCGGTGTACAACCGTTCGCCGGAGAAGACGAAGGAGCTCGTCGAAGAAGCGGCGGGCAAAAACCTCGTCGGCTGCTATTCCGTCGAAGAGTTCGTGAACGCGCTCGAAACGCCGCGCAAAATCATGATCATGGTCAAAGCGGGCGAGCCGACGGACAAGACGATCGAATCGCTGCTGCCGCATCTCGACCAAGGCGACATCATCATCGACGGCGGCAAC